>CAYVGM010000159.1:0-6621 GCA_964451125.1 uncultured Chitinophagales bacterium | reverse complement strand
AATGATAAATGTTGAATTTTAAATGATAAATGTTGAATTTTAAATGATAAATGTTGAATTTTAAATGATAAATGTTCAGTATAACAACTAACTACCTAATAACTAATAACTAATAACTAATAACTAATAACTAATAACTAATAACTAATAACCAATTATCATTCATCTAATGTCTAATCCGGTAACACCATACAATAATTCTGAAAGCAAAAAAAAGCAAGTGGCTGATATGTTTAACAACGTAGCAGGTACTTATGATTTTTTAAATCATTTTTTCTCTCTCGGCATTGATAAGCTATGGCGCAAGAAACTGGTGCGTATGATGGGATTACAAAAGCCGGAAACTATTTTGGATGTAGCTACCGGAACAGGAGATTTGGCTATTGCAGAAGCTGCATTACATGCTAAGAAGATTGTAGGCATCGATATTTCGGAAAAAATGCTGGATGCCGGCAAATCTAAAATCAGCAAGTATCCGAATATTGAATTTCGCCTTGGCGATGGCGAAAATATACCTTTTCCTGATTCTTCATTTGATGCAGTTAGTGTGTCTTTTGGCGTGCGTAATTTTGAAAATGTACCCAAAGGGCTTCTTGAAATGCGCCGAGTGTTAAATGAGAATGGCAAAATTTACATTTTGGAGTTTTCTAAACCCAAAAATGAATTGTTCAAGAAATTATACTATTTTTATTTTTGCACCGTTTTACCCTTTATCGGCAAGTTAGTATCTAAAGACTCGAATGCTTATACTTATCTGCCCGAATCGGTAAAACAGTTTCCGGATGGCACAGCATTTGTTGCGCTGATGGAAGAAGCTGGTTATAAAGAAATTAAATGTACAACACTGACTTTTGGAATAAGCACCATTTATACGGCAAAAAAATAATCCTGCTTTTGTTTTGTTGTATCAGCTTGCACTCGCTTGCTCAGCGTAATGTATTGGAGAATGATATAAAATTTGCCCGTCGCCCTTATCATTTCGGTATTCATCTGGCTGCTAATATGGGCGACTATAAAATTAACCATAGCGCACTTTTTGCTACCAGTGACAGCGTGTTAGCCATAACAAACAAACTGGGAGTAGGATTTGAAATCGGGGCGCTTTTCAGCTATCATATCAATAAATATTTAGAGCTGCGCACTGTGCCGAGTTTTAGTTTTACCAGCAAAAATCTTGAATTTACATTTTCAGACGAATCGAAAAAGAAGAAAGATATACCGCAAATTTATTTTGATTTTCCAATTGAGATTAAGTTCAAATCTCAGCCATTAAAAGATATCAAAGTTTATGCTATCGGAGGACTGAAATATGGCTATGATATTGGCGGTAACATCAATGACAGAAAAAAAACAGGTATGCCTCATCAAAAACTCAATGACTTTGGCGTGGTATATGGCGTAGGTTTAGAAATTCATTTTCCGCTTTTTATTTTATCTCCTGAAATTAAAGCCTTTAATTCAGTTTTGAATATACACAAACAAGACCAAGAAATTTTTGCTCCGTACATTAAAGGGTTATATAACCGTACATTTACGTTTTCAATAAACTTTGAAGGATAGCTGCCTTGTTATTTACCTGTGTTTGGGATATACGTTTCAATTTAAAAATAGTTGATTTAATGATCAAGAACCACCACCTTTCCATTCCTCCTCCTTGTTAAGTTGGAGGAAAAATGAGAAATCAACATTTTTTTTACCTTATTTTTCTTAACCCGAAATCTGGTTATTGCTTTGCCACTCGTTTTTCGTGTAAATCCAGCTTCTCTTTAACGGCTAATTTTACGGTATTTAGCGCATTTTCAAAACTCTTATTGTTATTCACTACAATATCACAATGGGATTTATAAGGCAGAATATATTTTTGATAAGCCGGAAAAACATGGTTTTGATAGCGGTATAAAACATCTTCCAGTGGATAATTACGTTCTAACTGGTCGCGTTGTATGCGACGTATCAGCTTGATATGTTCTTCGGCATCAATAAAGATTTTAAAGTCCATCATTTTTTCAATCTGTGGAAAATGAAAAACAAAAATACCTTCGATAATTAATATGGGTGCGGGTTTGTAAACTATATACTTAGGTTCTGCCAAATGATTATTGTACGTATATTCTTTTATATATACATCCTCACCATGGATAAGTTTCAAGACATCTCGGGCATATAATTCTTCTTCAAATGATTCCGGCAAATCGAAATTCTCAATATTATTATCATCTTTAAGTTGTTGTTCTCGCGGGCGGTAGTAATTATCTTGCGAGAGCAGGCAGACCTGATCGGCACCGAAATCTTCAGCTAAGCGTTTTAGAAATGTAGTTTTACCGCTGCCGCTGCCACCAGAAATACCGATAATAAAAGGTTTGGTCATTATCCGCTTGTTTTGGCGAATTTCGGTATAAATTCAGGATTAGAAAAATCTAATTTGGTTTTTTTTCCTGATGATAAATACTTTTAACTTACTCATACTGATATCGCTTAAACAACTCCAAGTGAAGCAATGCTGATTTTCGCCAGCTGAAGTCTTTTGCTCGTTCTAATGCTGCCTTGGTATATTTTTCATGCAATGCAGCATCTTCCATCATTAAAATGGCATTACTGATTGATTCAGTTTGATAGGGATTAACGGTTATTCCTCCTTCCTGACAAATTTCTTTACATGCAGATGAATCCGATGTAATTAAAGGTGCACCGGATGCCATGGACTCAACTAAAGGCAAGCCAAAACTTTCATGTAGAGATGGGAAAATAAAACAATAAGCATTTTTCATCAACTTTGCCACCGACTTCGGAGTTTGTTTATCCCTAATCAGCGTTATTTTTTCATCTTCAATTTTATCCGGATAACCGGGACAAACCAATAACAGCGGATAATTCGTTTTGTCTTTAATCAAATTGTATGCTTCAACAATACGTTCCGTGTTTTTTTTAGGCTGATAGACAGAAACATGCAGATAATATTCCTTTTTCCCACTTTGCGGATAAAATAAATTATCATCATATCCATGGTAGATATACGTAATTAAATCAGGGTAAATATTCAATTGCTCAACTAATTCTTCTTTGGCAAATTTTGATACAGTTATAATATGCTTTACTTTAAATTTGTATATTCCCCACATAACTCGTCTTCGTAAATTTGTAAAGACCCCAAAAAATCTGTTTTTCAATTTAGGATAAGTATACCGCAAGGGCATTGACAAATTAGCAGCTCCGTGTAAAGTTACAATCCATGGTATGGTTGTGGATAGAATCTTTCGGTTCGGGTAGCGGGCACCGGTACAGGTAGGATCCCAAATTAAATCTACATCCGGAACCTGTTGGTTTTTATCGAAATAATGTATTTCAACACCCATTTCTTGCAGAATTGCACAAATATTATCCGAGTAAATTTTTACACTTGTATCATAACGCTGAGGCACCCATACACCGATTTTCATTTTATTTTCCATTTTTCTCTAAGCTCAGTCATGGGGTGTTCGAAATATTTATATACAACGATAGACAATAGGATAGAACATAATACATACAATATGAATAGAGGAATATTCTGGATGGGTGTATGTGTATTAAATATGGCATCAACCAGATACATCACTACACTTCTATGAAATATGTAACAAGTATAAGAGGTGATACTCCAGTAGGATATAAATATTACAAACCAATTTACACTTTTGCTTTTAAAATCTTTCATATACACACATAAGGAGAAAGATGCAATTGCAGAAAGCAAGTAATAAAGTGTGTATGCACTTATTGAAAAGATACCCAAAGAATGATGTCCATTTGAAAGAAAACTGTAATTTATTAATATATAAATACTAAACGTAAAGAAAAACAATATTAAAAAAGATATCCGAAATTTTGACAGAAATCCTTTATAGAAATAATCTATCCACCCAAAAAAGATTCCAACAGCAACGGCATCTATGCGGTGGAAAGTCATTCTTGAAACGTCATACCAGCTTAATTTGGGCTGAAGGGTATATGCATAAAGGCGCAATATTAATGGCACTATATAAAATATAGAAATACAAAGCAAAGTCGTAAATTTCAGCTTAGTCTTATCTTCTATTTTGAAAAATGACAGCAACTTATCTGCCAATATCAGGAAAATTGGAAAAAGCAGATAAAACCATTCTTCAAGACATAAAGTCCATGATTCCATTAAAAAATAGTTTGGAGGACTAATAATTGATTGGCAAAAGAACATATTAACGAGAATTTGAGGTCTGAATAATATCTTATTCCCGTCAATAATTAACCAAAGTATTGCAGTTACAAAGAGTACCAGATAATAATTGGGCAATGTTCTAAACCATCTTCTTATCCAAAAATTGTAAGCGCTTTTTCCGGTAAAATGAATTTCTCTTGCATATAATTTTATTAGCATTGTACCAATAAGATATCCACTTAGTACAAAAAATAAATCCATCAGCCAAAATCCAACAATTGAAATAAAAGTATTTACTCCTGTAAAATCAGCTAACTTAGTTCTGCCATGTGCGTATAAAACAATTATAATACCTATACCTCTTAACACATCAAATCCATAGATTCGTGAACTATAATCAATTTCTATTTTAAAAAAGTTTGTAAACTTATTCAGCATTTTGTAAAGATAGAAAAAGATTTATTTAGAATTTAAAAATGGAAAATACCCGGAATAAAAACCGAACTTAATCTTAATATATATTACAGAAAGAAGATTCCATATAAGCATACTTGCTGCTCCTGCAATAGCTGCTCCTTCAATGTCATACTTAGGTATGAGTATCATGTTTAATACAATATTGATACAAGCGCCTGCCAAAGCCATATTTCTGAATTGCTTGTGATGTCCTGTAGCATTTAGTAATTGTGCGGTTGGCCCGCAGAGAGTATTAAACAATTGTCCGACTGTAAGAATTGCAAGACTGTCTGCACCTACAGTAAATTCCTTGCCATACAGTTGCATAATTGATTTTGAAAATAAAATCAAAATAATAAACAGAGGCAAACTAATAAGGAACATCAGCTTGGATGTTTTTTGCATTAATATTTTAATTTCTTCTATATTATGGCTGTAATAAAGCTGGGTAAATTTGGGTTGTACTGTCGTGTTCAATGAAACCAAAAGGGTAGCAGCAAGCGCGGAAATATTCGTACAAGATTTATAAATACCTACTCTAGCCGTGTCTATCCCGAACATTTTCATCATAAAAACATCTGCACTGTTATTAACTAAAAAAGCAGTGTATGTTAACAGCATGGGAAATGCCAAATGAAAAATAGTATTTGATGAAATTTGATGTTCCAGCACTTCTCCTTTTGCTGGTGCAATCAAGTTTTTATAAACAGGATAAAGTGAAAAAATAAACGGTAGTAAACACAAGGTAATCCAATGCAAATAAATCGGATTACTAATATTAAACCAATAGTAAGTAAGTACTAATAATAATAACAAACGGATTACCGTAGGCAGAATAAGTGTGAGATTTGCAGCATTGATTTTAAATGCAGCTCTCAGGCTGAAGAAAAAATACTCGCTCAAAACAAAAAAAACAATAAAAATGGCTGACCACCTGAAATAGAACAACATGCCGGGTTCATTCCATATTTTACAAAGCACTGGAGACATCCAATATAATATTACTCCACTAGTAATACTGAAAATAGTAATATATCTTGCACCGGTTGCAAATACACTTAGTGCAGTACGCCTATTATAGCAACTGCTATATTCTGGAATTAGCTTTTGCATAGCATCACGAATGCCAAAATTTGAAAAAATTGCAGCCGTATTGATGACTGTCACCACAAGTGTGAGTCTACCGCTAGCTTCTGCACCATAAAACCGAGCAATTAAAACACCGGTAATAAATCGCAAACCTTGAACAAAAAAGAGTGATAAGGCCGTAGATAAGCTGCCCTTTAGCACGTAACCGAAATGTTTATCGCGCCATGATTGCTTGATTATTTGAATATATTTTTGCAACTGAATAGTGCCTAAAATTAATAAATTTCAGACAGCTATTTTTCAGATAGTTGAAACTAAAAATTAATGGTATGAAACATAAAACAACCATTGTCGGAGATTACTTACAAGATTAAATAACCATATTATGTATTAGTTTTAAAAAACTAAGGCGCGCCTTCGGCGCGCCATCTTCACATTAATCCCTAATGCTATTTTTTCAACACTTTATGATAGAAGATTTCATTGTTCACATGCATTTGTATTATATACACGCCACTAGCTAAATTATCTAAGTGCATTTCATCTCTGATATCTTTCACCACTCCATAAACTTTTGAATATACTTCGCTACCTACAGCATTATAGATTTGCATACTCACATCACTTTGTTTAATAAGGTTTAGATTAAATGTCAGTCTTCCATCTGTCGGGTTCGGATATACTTCCCACAAACTAACAGCATGACTATTTACTTGAATAGCAGTATAAATTGCTGCAAATTGAGCAGACATTGGCGAATTACAGCCGTTGCTGATTACCTGAACAGTATAACTTCCGCCTTGCGTAATCTTAATCCATGGTGTATTAGTGACAAGAGGTGTCGTACTTCCATTCAAATACCAGTTATACGTTGCACCAGAAACTACGGTCGAGCTATATAG
>CAYVGM010000158.1:2404-6662 GCA_964451125.1 uncultured Chitinophagales bacterium | reverse complement strand
GCAGTCATTGAAACATATATTTATTGGCAAATTTTACTTTACAGGCATCTTTTTTAGAATTTTGATTTAACCAAGTATCGGTGAATGTCAATTCATTTTCATCTTCATTTAAATCCCAAACGCCATTCAAACAATCAATCCAATTGTTGGCACTATTCTCGCGAATTAAGAAAATAGCTGTAATCTCCAGGCTACGGTTGGAGCAGATATTTCCACTTACATTATATTCGCCAAAATACTGCCCGTTTGTAATTTTTAAATTGGCATGAAAGGTATTGTAGGGCAACACTTTCATCATCATCTGCACATCATAGGTATTGTGGATATACTCTATAAAAGTACCTTGCCATTTCCCGTCTATATCTAATGCTGAAGTATTGAAAAATGTACAAATCCCGATTGCTAACAAAACTAAAATCTTTCTCACCATGCAAAAATAATTATGCTGATTATGTTCTATCAAAATTGTTGCCAAAAGATGTGGATAAGCTATCGCGTATTGATGGATATACTTTATGCCTTATTTTCTACAACGTACATGTAAGAAATAAGCAACCACTTGTGCATCTTGCAATTCGGGATGAGCATGCACGGTTTCATCATCAGGCATGGGTTCGTTTAAATACTCTATAGTAAATCCTGTTTGAATGAGCGTATTCAACCAATCACTCAAAGTGATATGAAATACCGGTATTTCAAATTTTGGGAAATCTGTTCTTTTTTCTTTTGGCAAAGCAGAAAAAGTCCAACTTTCAATTTTATCGTCAGCAGCATTAAAATAACCTCCTATTTCTATCGCATACGTTTTTCCGGATTTATCTCTGAGATTCTTGCGATGCGACATGCTAAAACAAGGATGTGTAATAGAAAATTGCAGAAACCCTCCCGGTTTTAGCACACGATAGGCTTCTTTTAGCGCATCTTCCACATCTGGAATATCCATCAGCGACATAAATGCCGTTGCAAAATCAAATGTATGATCCTGAAAAGGCAAACGTGAGGCATTTGCCACCTGATACCCAATATCAGACGGCTGTGCTCGTTCAAACTGACTTGCATAGTTGATAAATACTGGCGACACATCAATGGCCTGCATGTGAGCACCAGCATTTGCTAATAAGCGGGTATTATGCCCTTCGCCACATCCGATATCCAAACCGTATTTTTCCGTTATTTCGGGCAGTGCTTTCATAAAAGCTGGAGTATTGATAAAATCTCTATAGGTATCATAACCCAATCTGGCTAAGGTCGTCCATGTGGTGGCATTGTCATCCCAATATTTTGCAGCTGTTTTGTTGTTCATTCTTTTTTTGACATTTCAATATTATTTTTCTTCAAAATATCCTTGAATTTTTTCTCACTCTTATTCTTTTTCATATCCGAATAAATGTAATTTATCATCTTTTGCGCATCCACACGATAAGGTGAATCCATCTTTACATATAAATTATAAGCTTTACAAAAATAGTCAAGCCCTGCTTCATTGTCTTTTTCATAAATGTAATAAATTCTTCCTAATCCATAGTAAGCCTCTACAGCATCAGGATATTTTTCCAAGTAGTTTCTATAAGCATCAATAGCTTCCTTATATTGTTTATTAAATTCATAGGCAACAGCTAAATTTTGCAATGGCATTTCGCCATAAGGATTGATAGCCAGTGATTTTTTGTAAGCTCCGATTGCTTTCTCAATCTGATCCGTATTGCGGTAGCAATAAGCCAGATTATCCCAGGCAAAAACAAAAGATGGGTCTATCTGAACAGCTTTCTCATAATAGGGGATTGCTTCATTAAATTTTTTTCGGGTTGATAATTTCTCCCCCATATTATATTCTGCCTGAGCATCTGTGTTCTTTGAAATCGAATACTTTGTTTCTTTATTTTCTGCTTTTACCATGTCCTTTAATTTTGCACAACTGTCCATTAATTGCTCTTCAATTTTGCGATAATAGCGCACGTATTGCTCATTATTTTTATTAAGATCTATATTGATTACTTTATCTCCTTTTGAACTATTTGATAGTGTTTTCATTAGCATGTCAGCCATCTGAAATGTATTCACTTCTCTGTCGATACAATCTGTAATTTTTGCTGAAATCTCTTTCTGAGATTTACCGGAAATAGGTATGGAGTCCAAACAAGTGCAAGCTTGCTTTACTGCCTTATTAAGAAAGCTCGATTTAATCTCATTCTTATTAATGATTTCATTCATTACTTTTTGAGCATCCTTATCACTCAACTTGGTATAAGTAGTATCTGCTTGGTTTTGTGCAAAAAGTGTAATTATATTCATCCAAATAAATACACTCAATAAAATCTTTTTCATAAAATAAGCATTTAATATAAAGTTATTAAAAGTTTTTGAATTATGAATAAGTATTCACAGTATTTTATTCAATATGAGAATTCGAAGTATGGGGATACTGTGTTTTTGTCTACTTGTAATCCGGTTATGATTGTTTAAATGTCATTGACTTTTTATCAAAAAATGCTAGTTCAAAAAATACAGAAATAGATAAACCAACCGACTATAAAGCACTTATTATTGAGGCATTTGACTTGTGCAGGTATAATTGCAGGTAATGGTGTAGCTGTTCGTATAGGCAGTTTGCGAGGCCTGTATATTTAGAGAAAAATCGGGAGTATGCAAATAAGTACAAGTGGAATCTATTGCAGGATTGGATTCTGTCAGGTACTTTTCTTCGCTGATAACGGTGTATTGTCCTGCCGGTAATGAGATGGTATAATTACCCAAGCTATCGGTTGTAAAAAACTTATAGAAGGGTGTAAATGGATTAGCTACATTTCCCTGACGCACATAAAACTTTTGCATAGCGCTGGGATGATACATAGCCAACTGATCTAATAACTCTTGTGGTGGTGCAGCTCCACCACAGTAATCACTATTGTTTTCTACATTTCCATTAATCGTAATATTGACATTATTGGCAATGGGCACACAAGCATTTAAGAAAAAACTTGAAAACAAAACTGCAAAAAGAAATTTATTCATACTAAACAGATTACATCTTAAATCATTTAGTTGCATGCTAATGTTTAAAATTCAGCCTTTACTTTACTCAAGAAAAATAATATAAAAATCCGTTGGCTTATTTTCCGTAGCGTTTACGGTCATTCTCATCCAAGTATATTTTTCTGAGACGGATAGATTTAGGCGTTACTTCTACATATTCATCAGATTGTATATATTCCAAGGCTTCTTCCAAACTGAATTTTATCGGTGGGGCTAATTTCACTTTATCATCACTGCCCGATGCGCGCACATTGGTAAGTTTCTTTGTTACAGTGCAGTTAATTACTAAATCATCCGGACGGCTGTTTTCACCCACTACCATGCCCGTGTAAATTTCATCACCCGGTTCGATGAAAAATTTACCCCTGTCTTGCAATTTGTCCAAAGAATAAGCAATGGCTTCGCCTGTTTCTTTAGAAATCATAGAACCTGCAATTCGTCCCGGAATTTCCCCTTTAAACACATCATATCTTGTAAAACGGTGCGACATTATGGCCTCGCCGGATGTTGCTGTAATCAGTTCGGTACGCAAGCCAATGATACCACGAGACGGAATATCGAATTCCAGCAAGGTACGGGTGCCTTTCAATATCATATTTTTCAAATCGCCTTTGCGCTTGGCAACCATTTCTATTGCCGTACCGCTTTTAGTTTCGGGCAAATCTATGGTCAATTCTTCATAAGGCTCATGTTTTTGATCGTTGATAGTTTTAAACAAAACCTGTGGCTGACCAACCTGCAATTCGTAACCCTCACGGCGCATAGTTTCTATCAAAACAGACAAGTGCAATACCCCACGGCCATATACCATAAAGGCATCTGCTGTATCACCTTGTTCTACACGCAATGCCAGATTTTTTTCGAGTTCTTTATCCAAGCGGTCTTTGATATGACGAGAAGTAACAAACTTGCCTTCTTTGCCAAAAAATGGAGAATCATTAATCGTGAACAACATGCTCATGGTTGGCTCATCGATGGAAATAGCTGCCATAGCTTGCGGATTTTCTGCATCGGCAATCGTATCGCCGATTTCAAATCCTTCGATACCCACTACTGCGCAGATTTCTCCGGCATGTACTTCATCCACTTTTACTTTGCTCATCCCTTCAAACAACATCAGCTCTTTTACCCTGGATTTCGTGATTTTCCCGTCGCGCTTAATCAAGGCAACATTCTGATTGGCTTTTATAGAGCCTCTGAAAACACGTCCAATTGCAATACGACC
>CAYVGM010000158.1:0-2304 GCA_964451125.1 uncultured Chitinophagales bacterium | reverse complement strand
ACTACGTGGCCTATTTTATTTAGCTCTTTAAAAAATGGCATTAATTACTGGAATTCAGCATTTTCAAATCAACAAATTATCGAACAAAGGCATTTTTCTTGCAATAGCCTATATTTTTTCACCTCGACATAAAATGCTAACTTTGCTTTTCATCCTTTTTTGCATTATGAAATATTTACCCATATCGTCAGATTTATTTATTGAAAACAGAAAGCGTTTTACAGCACGAATGCAACCAAACTCCATGGCTATATTCTTTTCTAATGATGAAATGCCGCGCAGTGCTGATCAGAACTTTGCTTTCAGACAGAACCCCGATTTATTTTGGCTTACCGGAATAGACCAGGAAGAAACGATTTTAATTTTATATCCCGACTGTCCAAATCCTGTTTATCGGGAGGCTTTATTCTTGCGAAAAACCAATGAAGTTATTGCAGTATGGGAAGGGCATAAATATACGATGGAGGAGGCAAAAGCCGCTTCCGGAATCAAAGAGATATTCTGGAACAGTGCATTTTCGGCAGCTCTTCCTGCACTAATGGCTTATTGTGATAAAGTTTATCTGAACTTTAACGAAAATGACAGAGCTGTAAATCAAGTACCTTACAAAGACATCCGCTTTGCTCACGAGTTAAGATTTAATTACCCGGGACACGAAATCAAAAGAAGTGGTCCCATTTTGTCGGCATTGCGCAGTGTAAAACTAAAAACAGAAATTGAACTGATTCGCAGGGCTTGCGAAATAACAAGAGATGCCTTTTTGCGGGTATTGAAAACCATTCGTCCCGGCATGATGGAATACGATATAGAAGCCGAAATAATTCACGAATTTATTCGTCAACGAGCTAACGGACATGCCTATTCGCCGATTATTGCTTCCGGGAAAAACGCATGTGTCTTGCACTATGTCGAGAATAACAAAACATGTCAGGATGGTGATTTAGTCTTGATGGATTTTGGTTCGGAGTATGCCAATTACGCTTCTGACTTAACCCGTACTATACCGGTAAACGGCAAGTTTACACAACGTCAAAAAGATGTTTACAATGCCGTGTTGCGAGTGATGAAACAAGCTAAAACCATGTTGAAGCCGGGTGCTATTTTAGCGGATTATAATAAAGAAGTAGGCAAAATAATGGAGGGTGAACTGATTGGCTTAGGTTTGCTGAATAAAGATGATGTAGCCAAACAAAGTGAAGAAAATCCGTTGTACAAAAAATATTTTATGCACGGCACTTCCCATTTTATGGGCATAGATGTGCATGATATTGGCAATCGCTATGCACCGATGGAAGTTGGAAACGTATTTACTTGCGAACCCGGCATTTATATTCCGGAAGAAAACATAGGCATACGTATAGAAAATGATATATGGATTACAGAAAACGGCATCATGGATTTAATGCACGATATTCCGTTGGAAGTGGAAGAAATAGAAGAATTGATGAGAAGATAGGCAGCTTAACGAATATTGCATTCGTAGTTAGCACCATTTACATGAGCCTGATATTCATACTCCCAGCATACGCTTTTAGCACCTACCTTACCTACATTATCAATTGCAGTGGAGGCTACAGTCTTGCCTCCGGATTTGCAATCGCAATACCATACTTTCTTGCAAGAGGTAGTGGCAATAGATACAACTATCAATGAAAATAAAAAACCTTTTCTAAAATTATTCATGGGAACGATTTACACTCAATAAAATTATAGTATTTTTCAGCGATTTCCTAATATTGACACTATATTTTTTTGATATTATCAAAATAACTCATTTGTAATGCTAGAAAAAACCGAAGGCATCGTATTAAAAACAACCCGGTTTGGGGAGACAAGTATAATTGCAAAAATTTTTACAAAAAAATATGGGTTAATTTCATTTATGCTAAAAGGCATACGAAGTGATAAAGCAGCAAAAAAAGCCAGTTTGATACAGCCCTTGCAGATGCTGCAATTAGACATTTCTGTAAAAGACAACCGTAACTTACAACATATAAAAGAATATCGCAGTGATTATATTTATCGCAGTTTACATCTGGATTTCAGTCGACAGGCAGTGGCCGTTTTTTGTCAGGAAGTCTTGTTAAAATGCCTGAAAGAACACGAAATAAATGAACGTGTTTATGACTATTTTATCTCATTTCTTTTGGAATTAGATCAGACAGATGTACGCTTCGAAAACCAAAGTTTGTTTTTCTTGTTAGAGTTATCCGGATTGCTCGGCTTTGAGCCATCCCTGCAACATATATCAGACTATTCCTATTTTAATCTGGCATCCGGTAAATTTGAACAGCAACTGTCTTC
>CAYVGM010000157.1:4016-6726 GCA_964451125.1 uncultured Chitinophagales bacterium | reverse complement strand
TTCCGCCCGTACCTGTCAATCTGGTCCAAGTACCCCCTGTTGTTTCGCCACTAATTAAGCTAAATAAATTAATTATCGATGTACTGTTATCACAAACAGAGGTATTTCCATCCGTTCCGGCAGAATTATATTGTGTCAAATTTACTGTTGCCACACTGGTATCATTCGGACAAGGAGCATTGCCTTTTACTATATAATTAAATACACTTGTCGTTGCTCCGTT
Source organism: uncultured Chitinophagales bacterium (assembly GCA_964451125.1). GTDB lineage: Bacteria > Bacteroidota > Bacteroidia > Chitinophagales > JADIYW01 > JADJSS01. The sequence goes on along the minus strand of CAYVGM010000157.1, from coordinate 6,503 downwards.
TGTATTAAATGTATGGGCAATAGAATCAAATGTTCCGCCCGTACCTGAAACCCGAACCCAAATTCCGGTCGTATCTTCACCTCTTATCAACGTATCTAAATCAAGAAGATGTGACACATTAGTACAAAGTACTGTATCGCCATCCAAACCTGCATAAGCAGCTGAATCAATATCATTTCGGTAAACCTGAATATCTAAAACTGCCGGGCGACCAGCAAAATTATCAAAGAGCATGTAATAAGTAGTGCTTGGCAACAAACCAGTAATATTAGTAACATCCCCATTTTGTAAAATGTCATAACAAGTTACTTTATTTGCTTCCCAGTTTGCCGGATTTGTAATGCAAGAATTTGTTTGATATAATGACATTTGAGTACCGGACGTACCTCTCGGATATGATGCATTTATTGCACCGGTAATTTGTGTTGAGAAATTAGTCAATTGCAAAGTCATCAAATCTCCGGTTGTACAACCTGCGGCAGGTGTTGTAAATTTATACCAAATCGTACCTTCAAATTGTGTTATATTTTGAGTTCCGGCACCTGCAATACAATTTGGTACACATAAATTGGGATCCGTATTTCGAGGATCACCTGTTGCCAAAAATGTATTCGCTGTATATTTTCCCGGATTTGAAATATCCAAAGCAGATGAACAATTTTCACCGCCATTTGCACCAATAGGTATTCCTGTTGTAATAACGGCATTAAATCCATCGTCAGTTACAGACCCGTCAGATACAAACATAAAAGTTAAGCATCCGCTTACATTTGATGCGGTAGCCCGAAGCGTGCCCATTTGATTGATTAATCCAAAAGTTTGATGTCCGGTGAAGGCACCTAATAATGGCGCATTAATAGAACTACCGTCAAATACATATAATTTATCCACTACTGCTTCCAGTTCGATATTATTCATAATTGCCTGAATCTTCTCTCCTGCTGCCAGTGCAGCTGCATCAGGACAAAATGTTTGAATTTCAAATGCATTATTCGGATATGGATTTAATGCACCACCCGGATCTGAATAATTAACAGTAGAACCTTTTGCTACTGTAGTTGTTTTTGGTGTTACCTGATCTACACAAGATAAAATGAAATCAAAACCTGCTGCTTTTACACTTGAATTGTCAGCATCAAAGGTGAATGTCATACAGCCGTTATTTGAAACATAAGTACCAAATCGACCAATTGCAGATTGGTTTCCGGTGATATTGCTGATAATATTTCCGGAAGTGCTTCCGTCTATAATTGTAAATAAATCATTTCCTCCTGTATTCTGTTGCACACAGGTAGCAGAGGTTTTAGCAGGCTCAATATCTAAAGTAACTTCTTCCATCATTAATGCCTTTCCAGTAGGCACGCAAAAAGTAACCGTTCTCGGTGCATGATTAGAATAATTTGCACCTGTGCCTCCATCATCCGTAAAATGAATAGACTCTCCACATGCCAAACTAATAGTAGTACCATTAACAGCTGAAGTAAGTGCCACATCATTGTTTGAAGTTATTCCAATTGAAAAATCTTCTCCTGTGGTTGAGTTACAATTGAAATCCCAAACACGTATATAAAGTTGATTGCCAGGAGTTAATGCTGTATAAGTTAAATTAAAAGTATTATTTCCATTAGCACATGCACCTTGTAATGTCAAACCGCCATTGCAAGGATTATTATCAGCATCTACATAAGCCTGTGCAGCAATATCATTCGTCGTTGCTGCAAAATAATCAGGATTAATTGTGATTGTCAAGTTTCCGCTGTTTGGAATTGTTGTTTTAAACCAAACTCCCTCACAAGCATCATTAGATGTGAATCCACAACCTACCGGGTCAGGAGTGCCAACCGGACTGGAGGTTACTCCACAGGTTTCTACTGTGTCTGTGCGTTGACCATTATCTAAAGTATAGGCATTACAAGGCAAAGAATTCATAGCCGGTGTAAATTTGGAATACATCATTACAATCCTGCTATTATTATTACAGTCAAAATCGAAAATTCGGAAATAATATTTATCGCCTGTTCTTCCTTCTAAACAAGGAATAGACGTAGTTGAGCCCCCAGAAGTATAACATCCTGTTTGGGCAAAGCCACCATTACAAGGGTCGGCATCACTATCAGTATAAACCGCAATATTTGATGTATTGCCTGAACCACAATCGGCAGTACAGACCATACTCAAGTCGAAAGTACCATCTTGAGTAAATGTATAGTTATACCAAATATCCTCACATACATTTGCCGTTGTGTAATTACATGTAGGCAATGGTGTTGTTGCAGATTGCGTAGCATTCACAATAGATGCTATTGTGGTGTCATTATTATTAATAGCAATTGAGTTACAGACTTCATCATTTGGCGGTACTACTTTTTGCGTAGCCTTTATAGTAAAAACCTGATGTGCCGCTGTATCACAATTGTAATCCATTACGCGTATCCAGGAAGTTTGACCGGCAGTTTGATAATATTGTAGTGAGTCATTCGTTGTACC
>CAYVGM010000157.1:0-3916 GCA_964451125.1 uncultured Chitinophagales bacterium | reverse complement strand
TCTGTTGCAGTGGTAAATGTAATATCACTGATATTTGCTGTTACCGAATCCAGTCCACACTTAAGTTCTGTCAAATTACAGGGAGTACCTGTAAACGTCTGAACTGTAAATGTTGTAGATGCATTTGCCAGTCGAATATCTAAAAGCTCATTTGCAGGTACATTTACTTTATACCATCTGTCTTCACAACCTCCGGCTATCGCATAGCCTGCATTGGTACAAGTATTAGTGGTTAAATCTGGATACATTAACGGATAATAATTATCATTTATAGCCCCTGCTGTTGTAGTACTTCCCAATGGTGTCGGTATAGTTTCTGCAGTTGTTGGCACATCTCCCGGAGTCAAATCAGCAAGGTCAGTAGCATATATTTTAAAATTTGAAGGCAAATTAAATCCACTGCAACCATATTGCCAAATCCTTACGTATACAATTGAACCGGGTGTAAGACAACTCACACTGATTGTTGGTTCTAAATAATAAGTTGTAGAAATATAGTCATCGGCTGCAGCAATTAAAGTGCCGTTACAAGCCGTATAAACGGCCATAGCTAAGTCAGAAGTACCGCCACCTTGATAGACAACATCCAAATTAAATCCACCTGATGCCGGAACTTGCACACGATACCACAAGTCAGCACATGTGGCAGGGTTGACAAAAATCTCATTATCTGCCGAAACGGTATAGTAAAAACCGTACGGGTTGGGTGTACCCGTGGCTGTAGGTGTCAGAGCTGTGCTGAAGGTGAAATCATCTTCAATCTGCACACCCGGTGTTGGTGCTAATAAAGTAGCACTTACACCGCAATTATCCGTTCCTTGTGCCTCTAATTGCAACATAAATGTTACAAACACTGTAAAAATTAAAAGTCTTTTGAAATATTGCATAGCTGTCAGCGTGTTTAAAAGTTTTTAATGTCTTCAATTTTACATTTCTTCTTATAGAGATCCATGGCCTCCTGGTCGGTAGCTGTCAATTGTAATAAATCGTTGCAAGCACCTTTAGCTACAGGAAACTTTTTGTAGGCCTCATCTTTTATAAATGGTTCACTGTTATATTGTTTCATATCCCAATAGGAGGATATCATGCCAATTTTTATCATTGCAGCTTGTTTGCGCAATGCTTCATCCTGATCAATTAAATCAATACCTTTTTGTAATAAAGCGATTTGAGATTCTGCATCTTTTATAAATTCGATTTTAAGTAAATAGGCATCGCTTGTTTCAGGTGAATATTTTAAAACGGTATCTACATCATTTTCAGCACTTTTATTTTGGGAAAGTGCTTTAAAATATTTAGCCCGTAACATATAAAATGGGGTCAAGTCAGCTTTAGTATTCTTATTATTTTGGGTAAACACCTTATTAAATATGACTTTTAAAGTTGCCAAATCATTGGCAGAATAAGCATTAACGGCCTGCTGATGTAAATCTTTAAGTTCGTCAGCTGAAGTAGCATAACAAAAGGCTGACATTAAAACAGAAATAAAAAGTAAGCAAAAACTTCGCTTATAATTCATAATGGGGGGATGTTTAAAAATTAACGATTATTAACTCTTAGATTGTAAAAATAAAAAAATGGTTGCTTGATTTAAATCAATACATTAAAATAATAAAAAATATGTGTATAAGTATTCGTAAAAGTGCATAAATCATTTAGTAAATAAATAGTAATCAATACATTAGAATTTAGAAAGAATTAATACAAGATACAATATGTGGAAAAGTGAGGAATTACTTTTGTTAATTCAAGGAAAATATTAGCAAAAAAATTGCTTTATAGAAATTAACAATAAAGAATTCAATAGCCTTGATTATATTGTTTTTTTACAGAATTTATCATTCTGGGCTTACAATGCCAAAACAGTTTGCTTTAATACTATTGGTAGAAGTAAGAGAATTATCTGTTTTGACAATAGGTAAGAAAGCATATTCACCTTGCTCTATATCACCTTCAATGATGATTTCATAGATACCCTTGCTGATTTTTTTAAATTCGAGCTGAACTAATTTTCCGGTTACATCTTTTACTCTACCACCATATTTTTTACCTGCGTACGTAAAGTTTCGTCTTCCTTTCCCTATCCTGTCTGCTTTACATAAATCTATAACATCATAAGGGTCAATATCTTCATCTGTAATTTGAATAAAAAAACGAGGAAGATTATTTTTTAAAAACTGGATGGGAGATTCTTCTTTCATCACCTGTACCTGATAATCGACTCCCCTGTATATTCCTTTAGCTTTTGCTGCAAAATTTGCTTCTGCACGTTCTAATTTTACCAATTCATTTCCATCTAAATAATAGGGCCTGTTAGGAAATTCAGGCTCAGGTATATTTTTTAAGGATGGATTTTTTACAAATGTAGTAATCACATAATCATTTACTTTCTTCTGCTTTAATTCTGCATTGTCATTGTCAATAGGTTTGCTTTCATCAGCATCCACTTGTTTTGAAGTCTTATTCGTTTCAACCTTTTCTGAGGTAGATTTAGTAGATTTTTGTTCAGTAACAACAGGCGTTTCCAGTTGTTTTTTCATTGCTTCAATTTCTTTTTGTTTTTTCAAATTTTCTTCTTCTAGTTTCTTCAATTTTGCCGCCTCATCTTTATTTTTCTGCTCCATTTGTTTTTTCAAATCCGCCAATTCTTTTTCATTTTTTTCCTTTTCTTGCTGAGCTTTCAAAAGTTCATCAGCATCATTTTTAGATGTAGAGGGAGTAGTGCCGGCAGGTGTTACTGTAGTAGTGTAAGTAGAAATGGATTCTTGAATATTAGTTTCAGTAATGACTACCGGTTCATATTTTTTAGGAGTTGGCGAGATATTGTCTGAAGTAAATTCCATCACATATTTCCAGTCTTTTGATAGTATTAACGTATTTCCTTTACGTTCAAATTTGTTTACTTCTTTCAGTCTGCTCAAAAACATGTTTTCCAGTTTAAGATAGCCGCAAGATTTGAAATTTTGATTTATACCATCAATCAAAAAAGTAGTTAGATTATCTGAACGCAAGATGCCTTCAAACACATTGCACGATGCAAAACCGCTTATTTTATCAGCAAATGTATTGACATCAATATAGATGACATTATCTTCAGTTGTAAAGCTGGCAGTTTCGTCTTCTTTCATTTTTCTCAAGTACCATCTGCCGTCTAATACTGAATTATATGTATTACTTGAACTTACGGAAACTTTGCCTTTATTTTGTACAGGTTGTTCAGAATTGGATAAATTAATATCAGTTTTCTGATTGATATCTTTTATTTTCTTTTTACTAATTTCTGTTGCCAAATAATAATTGCCATCATCGGCATCTTTTACAGACAACACATAAGAATTTCCGGCTTCATAATTGAATCCGTATATCGTCTTGTCAAAAATTTCAAATTCTTTTTTACCCTGCTCTTTCACTAACATGCATTGTTTTCCGTTTCCACAGGGAACAGTTTCAAAATTTACTTCAATAGTTTTAGCATTAGATTTAGAACTTGAAGTCGTCGATATAGTATTTGATACAGACTCAGATTTTACAGCTTTTTTACTGTTAATTTTCACCAAAACATATTTAAAAATACTTTCATCCGCTTTTATCGGTGGCGTTTTCAATTGCTGTTTTACTACAATAGTATATTGAAAGCCGGGTTCAAAACTAAAACCTTCAATTTTTTCATTGAAAATTTCAAACTCTTTTTTCCCCGGAAATTTAACTAAAAAGCAATTAGCAGTAGGATTATTTTCACAAGCTACATAATCTGCATCAACCATCCAAGTTTGTGGTGTTGGGTTATAATCTTGACCATGTGTAAAAGTGCAAAATATAAATGCTGCAAGGAAAGTAACGAATTTCATAAGATGATTTTTAACAAATGTAAGTAAAATAAATGAGAAATTGAAGAGTTACCAATTTTTGATAATAA
>CAYVGM010000156.1:0-6808 GCA_964451125.1 uncultured Chitinophagales bacterium | reverse complement strand
GAGGATATTTATTATCTCAAGGAGAAATAATATATAGGAAATGATTGGTCGTGTTTTAGACACATTGATAGTTTACTTAGTCTTTCATCTTAATCTTCAGCTGCAGAAAGTCAGACGACAAAAACTAAAAGATGAATTCAATGAAGTAGCTCAAACAGAAGAGCTTGTTTGTGTTTTTCCAGTTCAAACAATAATTCATTGTTAGTTATTTGGATATCTATTTTGTTGCTGTCAATTTGCACCTGCATGCTATCCCCTCTAAATATGAACTTGTTTATTTTTGAAATGAGATTAAGTCCTTCAACATATTTTTGAAATGAAAATTTTTCTTCATTAAATGAGCTGATATAATAACCTAAGATGATACTGAAGTCAGCATTCATACAATTTCCCTCAGTTGTATTTTCAAGTTGAGTTATTGAATATTTTTGGGAAAAATCAATATCAGATAGTAGTCTACTTAAATTAACGGAATGTATCTGTATTATATTAGTTGAGCTTTGAATGCATCGAATATCATTAGGTAAATTATTAAGCATTAATAGTTTGTTACCTGTAATGATAATAGCCTTAATTAATTCGGATTTACTTTCAATACAAGAGCAAATCTTAGATGCATTGAACTGTTCATAGAATTGAACGTGCAACAATCCGGCTAGTATATAATAATGATCCGGTTTAAAATTTATAAATTGTTTCTTCCAAAAAAAAGTCCTTCTGTCAGCTAACATTGCCTTACAAATTACCCAAAAAACACATAACAAACAATAATACTCAGTACGATGCTCACCAGTTCGGCAAACAAGCTGGTAGCTACGACATAGCGCGTTTTCTTAATAGCTACTGCACCAAAATATACGGCTAATACATAAAATGTAGTATCATGGCTGCCGTTAAAAATTCCGGCTAATCTCCCTGCAAAACTATCCGGACCTAAGCCGCCTTCACTCACCGGACGTATCAAATCTACCATCATGCCACGCGCACCACTCCCGGTAAACGGTTTCATGATAGCCACCGGCAAGGCATCTACAAAACGGGTGTCGAATCCCATATAGGTAAAGGCAGTTTTAACTCCGTTGGTAATAAAATCCATGCCGCCACATGCCCGAAAAACTGCTATGCCTACCAACATGGCCACCAGATAGGGAATAATTTTTACCGCTACGTCAAATCCTTCTTTAGCCCCATCAATAAACGATTCATAGACATTGACTTTCTTGAAAAATGCCATTAAAATAAAGGTGATAATAATGCCGAAGATTATCATGCCACTCATAATTGTACTTACACGTTCTACTTTTTCTGGCGGTAGTTGACTAAATACAAAAGTTAAGCCTGTAATAAAAGCAATTATACCCAAGACCCACGAAGTCAACACCCAATCCCATTTTATCTTCTGTATAAACGTAACCAGTATCAAGCCCGAAATCATGCCGCCATAAGTGGCAATCAGTAACGGAATAAAAATATCTGTAGGGTTTGCGGCTTTTGCAGCTGCCCTGAATGCAATAATGCTGACAGGGATGATGGTAAAGCCTGCAGTATTCAGCGTTAAAAACATAATCATAGCATTAGAGGCTACTTCCTTATTCGGGTTGATTTCCTGCAGGCTGTTCATTGCTTTTAATCCAAGTGGCGTAGCGGCATTATCCAGCCCAAGCATATTAGCGGCATAGTTCATCACAATGCTACCCATAGCAGGATGGTCTTTCGGGATATCCGGAAACAAACGGCTGAAAAAAGGATTAATCACACGGGCTAAGATTTTTATGGCACCGCCATTTTCACCAATTTTCATGATGCCTAACCAGAAAGCCATAATTCCGGTCAGTCCCAATGACATTTCGAAGGCGGTTTTTGAGGTATCGGTAATCGCATTTACTGTGTTTTTCAGCGTTTCTACATCGCCAAAGAGAATGAGCTTGAATGCTAACACGATAAACGTGATAACAAAAAATAAAATCCAGATGTAATTCAGTATCATAAATGAATGGTAATGACAACAAGATACAAACCTGAGTTCGGGTTAAGAAAATTAAGGTGAAAAAAATAGTTGATTTCTCATTTTTTCCTCCAACTTAACAAGGAGGAGGAATTAAAAGGAGGTGGTTCTATATAAAAAATCAACTATTTTTTAATTGAAACGCTTATCCCGAACTCAGGTATCCAAGTTCTAAATCAATTCCGAAAGGTAATATTCGTTTGAATAATGTACCTTTGCGCTGTGGCAAAAAAATTTGACATACATACAGAAATCGTCAATAAGAAGGCGCGCTTTAATTATGAATTTATAGAAACCTATAAAGCAGGCATGATATTGACCGGAACTGAAATAAAAGCATTGAAGAATGGCATGGCAAATTTGTCTGACAGTTATTGTTATTTTAAGCACGATGAATTATGGGTGAAAAACTTGCATATTTCAGAGTATAAGTTTGGTACCTATGCCAACCATGAACCCTTGCGATTGCGGAAACTGATGCTGACGAAAAGAGAAATGCGCAAACTTCAGGCTAAAGTAAAAGAGAAAGGGCTGACGATAGTGCCCTATAAAATATTTTTTAACGAAAATGGATTTGCCAAATTAGAAATTGCATTAGCCCGCGGAAAAAAATCGTATGATAAACGCGAAACGATAAAAGCCCGAGATTCAAAACTAGACCTACAACGGGTAAAAAAGGCATTGCGGTGATACATTCTCCTTACATTTTCAGCAAGTTGAAATAGTATGCGTATCTTTTAATAATAACCAGAGTTCGGGTTAAGAAAAATAAGCTGATAAAATAGTTGATTTCTCATTTTTTCCTCCACTTTAACAAGGTGGAGGAATTAAAAGGAGGTGGTTCTGCATAAAAAATCAACTATTTTTTTAATTGAAACGCTTATCCCGAACTGAGGTTAATAATGATATGCAATAAGAAATCCACATCTACTCAAAATTAAAAAACTAAAAAGAAATTCAATCTCGTACTTTTATCCCAATGAAGTTTTTGGAGGAATTAAATGAAGTTCAACGTCAGGCCGTAACGACCATAAATGGGCCTGTTATGATAATTGCCGGTCCCGGCTCGGGTAAAACCAGAGTACTCACTTACCGTATTGCTTACCTGATTAGCCAAGGGATAGATCCATTCCGCATCATGGCTTTAACCTTTACCAATAAAGCATCTGCCGAAATGAGAGAGCGGATAGAACATATTGTGGGCAAAGAAGCACGCAATTTGTACATGGGCACTTTCCATTCGGTATTTGCCCGTATACTTCGTATAGATGCTCACCGATTGGGTTATCCTCACAATTTTACTATTTATGATCCGGATGATGCCAAGAGTTTGCTAAAGTCTATTATAAAAGAGGAGGGCTTAAATGACAAACTGTATAAGCCTTCCAACGTGTATTATCGCATTTCGGCTGCTAAAAATGATTTGCTTAATGCCCGTTTGTATGCCGAAAATATTGATCTGGTATCTGATGATGAGAGTGCAGGCCGCCCAAAAATTGCTGAACTCTACAAAAAATATGAAGACCGTTGCTTTAAAGCCGGAGCCATGGATTTTGATGATTTGCTTTTGAAAACACATGAATTGTTAGTGCGCTTTCCTGATGTCTTGTATAAATATCAAAAGCGATTCACGCATATACTGATTGATGAGTTTCAGGATACCAATTTTGCTCAATATTCCATTGTAAAGTTGCTTACTGCACAACATGAAAATATATGTGTGGTGGGTGATGATGCGCAAAGTATTTATGCTTTCCGTGGAGCTACGATAGAGAATATCCTGAATTTCCAAAAAAATTATCCTGATTTAAAAATATTCAAACTTGAACAAAACTATCGTTCGACAGAATTTATTGTGAATGCAGCGAATGAAATCATCAAGTATAATAAGGGACAATTACCTAAGAAGATATGGACAGAGAATTTGGGTGGTGAGAAAATAAAAGTAATAAAGAGTGCAGGCGAAGCTGATGAAGCACGCTATGTAGCCGATTTAATTTTTGAACAAAAGATGCGGCATAAAATTATGCATAACGAGTTTGCTATTTTATATCGTACCAATGCACAATCTCGTTCATTTGAGGAGGCCTTGCGGAAGCTCAATATTCCTTATAAAATTTATGGAGGCATCTCCTTTTACCAGCGAAAAGAAATCAAAGATTTTATCTCGTATTTGCGATTAGTGGTTAATCCGAATGATGAAGAAGCTTTGAAACGCATTATCAATTATCCGGCTCGCGGCATCGGTGATACTTCCATCAACAGACTGATAGTTGCAGCAGATGAAAACCAGTTGCCTTTAGCTCATTTTGTTGACCATCCGGAGATAGTAAGCGGATTGCAGGGAAGAGCTGTTACTGCAATTAAAAACTTTTCTATTTTGATAAAAAGTTTTCGGGCTATGCTTAACAGCAAAGATGCTTATGAAATAGCTGAGTATATAGGCAAACAAACTGGCATTGTTGAAGACTTATATAAAGACAAAACAGTTGAGGGTATATCTCGTTATGAAAACATACAAGAGTTGCTAAACGGTATTAAAGAATATACCGTAGCTGACAAACAAGATTTTAGTGAAGATGAGGTAAGGCCGGAAAATGATTTATCTGCTTATTTACAAAATATTTCTTTGCTCACAGATTTGGATGATAATAAAGACGACAATAAAGACAAAGTAAAACTAATGACCGTACACGCAGCAAAAGGACTGGAATTTACGAGTGTTTTTGTAGTAGGGTTGGAAGAAAACTTATTTCCTTCAATATTATCATTAACCAGTCGGGAAGATTTGGAAGAAGAGCGGCGTTTGTTTTATGTAGCCATAACACGCGCAAAGCGATTTCTTACATTGACGTATGCACTCACACGATATAAATTCGGGCAACTGAACTATAATGATGAGAGCCGTTTTATAGAAGAGATAGATGACAATAACAAGCAAGTATTCGGACAAAAGAAACCAGATGCCGTCACAAAAGAAAGAACATTTTTCGACGATGATTTTCAATCGAAGTGGTATCTGAGTAAACAATATCAGAAGAAAACAGAGCCGGTGAAAACACAAGCACCAGCTCACCTGACTAAGATTACAAAAGCAGCCAGAACTCAGGCTACTCTGAGCAGTGACTTAAAGAACTTGCAGGCGGGCATGCAGGTTTTACACGAAAAATTTAACGAGGGCAAGGTGGTAAGTGTAGAAGGCACTGGAGAAAACCGCATAGCCACTATATTTTTTGAAGGAACCGGCACTAAAAAGATTATGCTCAAGTTTGCCAAGTTGCAGATTGTTGGGGAATAGCCAATTATATGTCTGTTTTCTTCATGTAATCTCCGCGAGAAAACTGCTTTTCTATCCAGCAATACATAAGAATGAAAAAGTAGCGACTCCCCATTTCTTTTATTTTCAGCTTGGATTCCCCATACTTCCTGTTCGTCCAGGAGTTTGGTACAACAGTATACGAATATCCTCTCACGATAGCTTTTAATGGCAGTTCTAATGTGAGGTTAAAATGCGGAGAAAGGAAAGGTTTTAGCCCGTTTATGGTTTCTTTTTTGTATAATTTGAATGCATTAGTACAGTCATTGTATTTTATACGAAAGACTGTTTTAACAATAAAATTGGCTAATCTGTTTATTCGTTTTTTCAATAATGGATAATCAATTACTTTTCCGCCCTTTTCCCATCGAGAACCAAATACACAATCATAATTTCCTTCAACAGCCTTTCTATAGTACTTTACCAAATCTTTTGGGTCATCTGAAAGATCGGCCATCATAATGGCTACATAATCTCCGGTAAAATGTTCTAATCCGAATCGTACTGCATATCCAAATCCGTTTGGACCATGGTTGGTATCAAATCTGAGTGTTGGAATTTCTTGTTGTAAGTGTTGCAGTACTTCTAAAGTGTTGTCCTTAGAATTGTCATTTGTTACAAATATTTCATGCTCAATTTTCTCGAGCAATAGAGTAGCGTACAACGTTTTAAGCGTTTCAGGAAGACTTTCTGCTTCATTATAGGCAGGAATGACGATACTCAATTTTTTCATTGATAGAGTAGTTTATTATCCTAAAATTGGCTTGAGAATATGTTCATTAGATTTTATCCAATCATAAATTTCTTGAACTATCTGTTTAACAGAGATATTAGGCTTCCATCCTGTTTCTTGGGTAACTTTTGAATTATCTGTTATATAAATACGGATATCGGCAGCTCTGTTTTCGGGCACTTCTTTTATTGGAATTTTATTGCCGGTAATATCTTCACACAATGCGGTCAGTTCGCACAACGAAACACTGATTTCTCTGCCTCCGCCTGTATTGTAGACAGCTCCGTTTACGGCATCCATATTATGTATTTGCCAATCTACCAATCGAAATAAATCATTTACATGCAGGATATCTCGCACTTGTTTGCCTTTGCCACCGTAGCCGAAATAACCTAATTGCTGCTTCCAAAAATGCTTAGCTACCCACAAGACCATTACCCCCTGGTCAATCTTCCCCATCTGCCATGGACCAGTTAGCACACCGCAACGATTTATCACTGTCTTTAGTCCGAAGAATTGTTTATACTCCTGTATAAATAATTCGGAAGCTAATTTTGTTGTTCCAGATAGAGACCGATACTTGTCTAAAGGTAACTGTTCGGAAATGCCATTTGCAGACAAGCCATGAATAGTCTGATTTTCACTCAACTCAAAACGGGTTGCTGTTTCAAAAAAGGTTGCAGCTTCAATTGTTTCTATAGGATAAATTCTGGATGTAGACAAGAAAACAAAGTCTGACTTATTTTTGACTGCA
>CAYVGM010000155.1:0-6832 GCA_964451125.1 uncultured Chitinophagales bacterium | reverse complement strand
GAATATTTTTTACTGCACAAAGTATTTTCTTATAATATAATTTGATTTTTATTTATTTGGCTAATATTTTTCAACTAATCCAAAAATTAGTTGGCGCGCCGAAGGCGCGCCATCTCTTTTTTATAGATTCCAAATTTAAACGGATTTGCTATGTGTTTGAATAATAACTATTTCTACTCATTAAAATTTAGCTCAACTTAAAAATATGAATTAATTATTTAGTTATTTTATCTCGCATTGAACAACAGTTTTTTCACCAAAAAATCCTTCAAGCGTATCTCCTATTTCTACGGGGCCTACACCTTGTGGTGTACCGGTAAATATCAAATCGCCTTGTTGTAGGGTGAAAAATTTAGAAATATAACTGATAATGGCATCTAAATTAAAAATCAACATCGAAGTATCTCCTTGTTGAACAGTTATTCCATTTTTTGCAATACGAAATGAAATGGGCATAGTAGCAGCATTAAATGCTTGAAAATCTCCAATAAAAGCAGAGCCATCAAAACCTTTGGCAATCTCCCAGGGCCAACCGTTTTTTTTCTGTTGTGCCTGTATATCTCTTGCCGTAAAATCAAATCCCAAGGTGTATGCATCAATATATTTATGAGCGAATTTCTCACTTATCTTTTTTCCGTTTTTGCCAATGCGCAATACGATTTCACCTTCATAATGCACATCATTTGAAAAATCGGGATAATAAAAAGGTTGACCATTTTTGAGTAAAGCAGTAGGCGGTTTCATAAATATCACCGGGCTTTCAGGAAATGCAAAATGTTTCATTTCGGCAATATGTTCCCGATAATTCAGTCCGACACAAAATATTTTCATACTGATAAAATTAAAAATTGAAATTGCACAAAAAATCAGAAAACTAAAAACACTTGAGATTAATAAATTAAAAATCAAGCTTTACATTTCTTTTGCTGATTCTTTTCGTAAAAACAAATGCAAACTCAAGTTGTTGAAATACTTTACAAATGTAAAGCAATGAACTTACGGCTTGCAAATTATCTTAAGTTTATTGTTGTTTGTTCAGATGTGATTTACATTTGATAAAACAAGAAATGATATGCCAACACTCACGAAGAATAAACCTGAAGCAAAAATTCGTAAAGTAAATTTTGTATTTGAAAATCCATTTCCAAAACATTGGTATAACGAAAATCCTATCGCCACTCATTTTATGAATGCACAGCATCTGGCTTTCCCTGACGGTGAAAAATTTTTTATACGAAGTGTCAAAGCATTTGCTGATGTATATAAGAATGACCCTGAATTGAAAAAACGTGTTGACAATTTTATCGGACAAGAAGGTACGCATTATGCAGAACATCAAAAGTTTTGGGACATCATGGAAGAACAGCAAATCAATCCGATGCGCTTTGTCAAATATTTTCGCAAAACTGCTTGGAATGGTTTAGAAACCTGGGCTCGCAAAACACTGAAAAGAAATCATTTTGGAGATAAACTGGCACTAAGCGTAACAGTTGCTTTAGAACATTATACCGCAATGCTGGCTGAAAGTGGCATCGTCAACAAGGATATTTCTGAAAAAATGCCCAATGAGATGCGCGACTTATTTTTATGGCATGCTGCTGAAGAAATTGAGCATAAATCTATTCCTTTTGATGTGCTAAAACGTGTGGATGACAGCTATGCTTTGCGCATTGGTGGTATGCTGATTGCTACTTGGGGACTTTGGTATTATTTGGGTGTTGGTACGATTATGCTTACACAAAATGATAAAGATGTGAAAGCAAAAGATATTCCGGCTGATGTAGCCTTATTTTTAAAGAAATTTTCTGAGAGTTTTGGCGGTACTTTATCTAAGCAATACTTCCAGTATTTTCGTCCCGATTTTCATCCTGATCAAATTGATAATTATGAACTGGCAGAAGAATTACTGAAAGGCAAATCCTATGCTTAAAGTAATGTTGAATGATGAATGATGAATGATGAATGTTGAATTTTAGATTTTAAATTATTTTGTTCAATCCTTAATCCACCAATTCTAATCTATAATAATCAATTTCCAATCTCTAATCACCAATAACTAATCACCAATAACCAATAACTAACATAAAATGGCTACTAAAACTAAAATAACAGAGCAGCCTGCTGCTAAGACTTACAATGCTGAAGAAATAAAAGTAAGACGGGTAAATTTTCAGTTTAATAATAAAACACCTCGTTTTTATTACAAAAACAATCCGTTCAGTACACACTTCATCAATGTGCTGCATATCGTATTTCCAACAGGCGAGAGATTATTTGTTAATTCAGTACTAAAGAATGCAAAACAAATTGAAGATGAAAAATTAAAAAAGCAAGTGCGTAATTTTTGCGGACAAGAAGGCATTCATTCCAGTATGCACGAACGTTTTTGGAAAATCTTAAAAGACAATAACTACGATATTTCAGGATATGAAAAACACATTGATGATGTTTTGCATAAGATAGTTGCCAAAGTAAAATTACCCATGAAAAAGAATGATTTTGATTTAGTGGCAACTGTATGTTTAGAACATTTTACGGCATTATTCGGTCATGCAATATTCAATCATGTGGAAACGAATAAAGAAGTTGTACCTGAAGATATCGCCGAACTTTTTCAATGGCATGCTGCCGAGGAAATTGAACATAAACATGTAGCATTTGATGTATTGAAAACAGTAGATGATCAGGAATATATCAAGCGAGTGATTGCTATGCCATTGGTTACAGCATTGCTTTATGGATATATTGCAGGTGGAATGGGTATGCTGTTTTATCAAGACAGAAAAAAATTAGAGTACCGTAAATTACCTAAACAATTTTTTGAATTTGCCACAGGATTATTCAGTCAGTTGCATGGTGATATGTCTTCAGAGTTTTTAAAATTCTTCAAAAAAGATTTTCATCCTTCAGACCTGAATGACTATTATTTAGCAGAAGATTTTTTTAAAGACAAGTCTTATGCTTAGGAATGATTAATGATTAATGTTTAATGTTGAGTGTTGAATGATGAATGATGAATGTTGAATGATGAATATTTAATACGCTATAAAATCTTGGAAGCTTAAGACAATAAACAAATTAATATACTTCACATTTTATTAACTACGTCTTAAGTACTTACTACTTGAGACTTACACCTAGCTACTATTACTCATTCGCTTGTTTGGCATATTTCAACTGGTAAAACTTTTGCATCAGCCAGGCTTCAATTTTGTTGATAGATTTTGCTCCACCAGCATACTGAGCTTCTATAAATGCTTTTGAGGTTTTTTCCAATAACTGTGCAGCGACATAAGCATCTTCGTAATTTACTCCAATACAAACAGAATTGCCATCGGGTAGAATGGCCGCAAATCTGTTTTTTAATGCATGCAAAATTTCCTTTTCATTCTTTGCTACTCGAATACTAACCCCTAAGAGTTGTGCCTGATCGTCTAAGATAGGTGGAATTTCAGCTTTAATATGTGATGCGTATTCTTGTCGGGTGATAAAAATGCAATTAATATTTTTTCTTGATTGAAAAATCTGATTAAACAATGACGCGTTTTCCTTATCCTGTATGACTTCATCGTTGTTTAACGATGAAAGATTGGAGTTTTCTTTTGTAAAAAAAATAGTTCCGTCATTTTCCTTAATTGCAATTTGCAGTATATGTACATGACCCCAAGATGTATAAAATTGAGCTTGTTTATGGCAATAAGCAAATACAGTTTTCAGTTTTTCAAGTGCATTAAGATTCATTATGCCGATTTATTTTTTAAGGATGCTAAATAATTTATACTCGCCGCTTCCAAGGTTTTTGAAACCAAAAATGCATCTGTTAAATTTATACCTATACAAACTACACCATGATTAGACATCAGTGCGGCATTAGATTTTTCAATGGCTTTCGCTGTTTCTACAGTTATCTTCTTAGTATTGGGCAATGCATAAGGAGCAGCTTTAACCACCTTAGCTCCTAATATTTGCTGATGTTCTTCATTTAAAACTAGCACATCACATTGAGCTGCTGCCAGGATAGATGCATTCATTTGATGGGTATGAATAACGGCATTGATGTGTGGGCGAGTTTTATATACCTCGGCATGTAATTTCAACTCTGATGATGGTTTATGCTTACCTTCATATTTCAACGTAAAAAAATCAACCAATACCATATCATCCGGTGTTAGCTCTTCATATTTTCTTCCACTGGGCGTAATCACCATTTGCGTTTCGTTTACTTTTATGCTTACATTTCCCCATGTTCGGGCTACTAATCCTTCGTGTAGTAATTGTACACCTGCATTGCATACTGCAGTTTTGGCGTCTGCTATAGTCATTGGAATCTGGGTTTATTTATTGTTTGATAGGTTTTATTCAGCTGATGGAATATATCCTGATAAGCAACAAACAGCTCATCATAAATTGCATAATTCTCTTTGTTTGGTTCAAATGTATGCTCAATTTGAATCAGTTCTTGAATTGCTGCAAATGAGATACATGTTTTGCTTCCCACCATTGCACACATGGCTGCTCCAAATGCTCCAGCATTAAGCGGTTGACTGGTAGTGCTGATTTTTCTTTGGGTAATATCTGCCAATAATTGCATCCAAACCTTATTGACACTGCCGCCTCCTGTTATTTTCAGGGTTTCAATTTTAAAACCGAAATCGCGTTCTAAATTTTGCATGGACCAACGTAAATTATAAGCTATGCCTTCAAAATGAGCTCTTGCTATATGTGCACGGGTATGTTGATGTGTCAAATTAAAAATCGTAGAGCGTGTTGTCGTGGTACTCACCGGACATCTTTCGCCCAAAAACCAAGGTGTTACTATCAAATAATCTGAACCCGCAGGAACAGAACGCATGTCATTTTCTAAAATTTCAAAAACAGAAACTGCTGTATTTTCTTTTTCTTGCTCATAAAAATTATCCAGCAACCATTGCGTATTGATGCCGGCTGATTCAGTAATACAAACCACTATATTTTTAGCAGGATCGGCACTTTGCAAACAGAATGCTCCATTTTTAAATTTCAATGCATTTTTTGTACTGACACCCACCCATGCAGAAGTCCCTACATAAATATGAGCTTCACCTTCACCGATGGCTGTAGTACCTACCGCAGCTGCTTGTGTATCGTCGCAGCCGCCATAAACTTCAACTGAAGTAGTTAGTCCCAATTCAGTAGCCGCTTGTTCAGTGAGGCAACCTACGAGGTCGGTAGAGCGAACTAAATCCGGTAATTTATCTAATCCTATTTTTGTCAAGCGAAACAGCAGTCGCTCCCAGTCTTTCTTTTTTACATCAAAGGCATACGAACAAGCACCCGACCACTCCGCCACCAATTTGCCCGTGCATTTATATTTCAGATAGCCGTTTACATCCAAAAACTTGTACGTATTTTGGAAAACTGCAGCTTGTTTTTCTTTCAGCCAAAGTAATTTCGAAATCACATCTTTTCCTGTAAGCTCCACGCCTGCAATGGCTTTAAATACCCCTTTCCCGCCGCAGCGTTTCATGGCAATTAATGCATATTCTTCTGCTCTTCCATCTACCCAAGAAATATTGTTATACAATACATTTCCATTTTTGTCTACCGGAATAATGCCCATTGCCTGCGTAGAAAATGCCAAGGCTTTTATTGAGTGTTTATCTATACCGGATGTTTGGATAAGTTCATTCGTCGTTTTACAAATGGCATTCCAGTAATCCGTTGGCACTTGCTCCACCCAACCCGGTTGAGGTGTATATAAGGGATAATCTGCCGAAGCAGTAGCCAATATTACCCCACGGCTATTAAGCAAAACAGCTTTAACACTACTCGTACCGACATCGTAAGCTAGGAAGTTTTTAATCATTGTATGTTATTAGTAGCTGAGCTGATATGATTAATTAGCTAATTTAACATTTTTAAATACCTTTTCAAATCTGTTCAATGCGTCATCTACCACCTCATCCGTATCTGCCATACTGCAATACAAACGACTTCCCGCCAGTGTAACAATGCCTTCAGCCATATAAGCAGCTCCGTACTCTTCCATCAGTTTTTTGCGTTCATTAATTTCAGCTAAAACACGCTTTATTTTCATCAATTTTATTTTCACAAATAAAGTACCTGCTGCTTCCAAGTGGCAAATAGATCCTTGATTGTAAGCGACAAATGGAAGTCCGTATTTATCAATCAGCATATTTAAACCATGTGTGATTCTGTCGCCTGCCCTACCCGCCTTTTCACAGGCATTGTTTTTTTCTATTTCTACTAAGGTATGATAGCCGGCGCAACAACTCAATGGATTGGCAGCCATTGTACCGCCCACTTTTACTTTTTTCCCGCCTTGCAGTCCGGCAGCCAAGCCGTCCATATAAATAGCTTTACCACCTATCCCACCTGCCGACGGATAACCACCGGCTACGACTTTTCCGAAAATCGTTAAATCAGGTTCAACGCCAAAATAACCTTGAGCACCACTTATTCCAATTCTGAAAGCGGTAACGACTTCATCAAAAATCAATAAGGCACCATATTGTGTACACAAGTCTCTGGCTTGCTGTGCATATTCTTTATATACGGGATAAGTGCCACTTTCGGGACCAACAGGCTCTAAGATTACGGCAGCAGTGCCACCTCGTAATCTATTCCATTTTAATGTTCTTTCCAAAGCATCAATATCGTTTGGTGGAACCGCTTGCGTATGCCAATGCATCATAAAAGGAATGCCTTTTGCATCAAAAAAACGAGTTCCGGGAATACGCAAATCATAGACCATCTGGTCGCTCCATCCGTGATAAGCACCTCCCATTTTTATGATTTTCTTTTTACCTGTTTTTATACGTGCCAAACGCAA
>CAYVGM010000154.1:0-6873 GCA_964451125.1 uncultured Chitinophagales bacterium | reverse complement strand
GAGAAACTGCTTATTACTTCCTGGATGTAATTCGTTATACAAAAAATTACAAAGCGGCTGCCAACTGGATGAATGGTGAATTGAAATCAATTTTAAATGTAAATCATTTTAAAATTTCAGAACTTGGAGTTACGCCCGTTCGGCTAGCAGAAATAATCGCACTTACAGATGCAAACCAGATTAATTCAACCGGGGCAAAAGCTATCTTCCACTTACTTTGTGAAAATCCTTTAAAAACTGCTAGGCAATATGCAGAAGAAAATAATTTAATACAGTCTTCTGATAGTGATGAGCTAACAGGCTGGGCACAGCAAGTGCTCGACACCATGCCGGATAAAGTAGCAGAATATAAAAAGGGTAAAAAAGGTACCATTAATTTATTCGTTGGCAATGTCATGAAATTATCAAAAGGCAAGGCAGAACCAAAACGCATAACTCAAATCTTGGAAGATTTATTAAGCAAATAGATTATGAAAAATAAAATTATTTTACTCCTGATATCTGCTATTGCCTTGACCATTACTTCCTGCAAGTATTTCAATGGCTATCAAATAAATGGAAATATGAAAAATGCTGAAGGAATAAAAGTGTATTTAGAGGATATATTTCAAACCCCTGCGGTTACCATGGATACAACTACTATTTCAGCCGGTAAGTTTCAATTGAAAAATTATAGCGATAAGGGAATTTACCGCTTGCGTTTTGGCGATAACCCGGACAACAGCATCTTTATTTTCCTCGATAAAAAGCAAAAATTGAGCCTTGATGCAGATTATAAAAAACTCAATGACTATAAGATAAATGGAAATCTTGCTTCGAAAAGCATCGCCAAGCTATTGGAAACAAATTATCAGAATCTGGTGCAAATAGACAGTGCAACCAATGTGTATGAGCGAGCGGGACTAAAACAAAAAGATTCGATGTTGGGTATTTTGAAAAATAAAAAATCGGCATACATAGATTATTTACACAACTTCATTAAAAAAGAAGACAATGCGGATGTTGCTTGTTTTGCCCTGCAATTACTGGAGCCTTATAAAGAGGAAGAAATTCCATTTATAATTGAACAGGTTAAAAACCTTCATGAATCTGCTCCAAACTCGCGACAAATCAATTTGTGGTATGCTGAAGTGCAACAATATGAAAAACAACTCTTGGCAAAACAAGAAGAAGGATTGCCGGTGGGAGAGATGGCGCCGAATATTATATTACAAAACCCACAAGGTGATACCATACAACTAAAAGACTTGAAAGGAAAATATGTATTGTTGGATTTTTGGGCAAGCTGGTGCCAGCCATGTAGGCAGAACAACCCGCATTTGGTGCAGATATTTGAAAAATTTCATTTTCAGGGATTGGAAATATTTTCAGTATCATTGGATGAAATGAAAGAGCGATGGGTGAATGCCATAAAAGTTGATAAATTAATATGGCAGTATCATGGTTCTGATTTTCAAAAATGGAATGGAATTTCCGTAAATAAGTATAAAGTTGCATCAATCCCAGCTGTATTTTTGTTGGATAAAAATGGAAAAATCATTGCCAAAAATTTACACGGACAAGAGCTGGATAATAAACTCAGTGAAATTTTTTCAACGGCAACTGTCAAATGAAAAAACAAACAGCACTCAATATCGCATTTATTTTCGGCTTGAGTTTATGCTGTCATTTTATATTTTCTAAATATGGATTCAACCCCACAGATGAAGGCTTTGTGCTTTCGTCATCCAACAGAATTTTACACGGACAAATTCCGCATATAGATTTTTCATCCCTGCGACCTTTGGGATATGCTTATTTGCATATTCCGGAGTTACTGATTTCAAAGCAATACCTATTTCTGGTTTCTCGTTTCGTATTTTGGTTCGAGCAAGTTTTGATTGCATTTTTGTGGGTACGTTTTGTGCAACAATATCTTGGAGTATTCCAAAATGCTGTTTTTCAGTACATACTCATGTTCACGTGTTTGGTGTTTAATGTGCACTATTTTCCAGATGCTGTGCTACATACGATAGACGGACTTCTTTTTGCAGTTGCAGGACTATTCTTTTTGCAAAAAAAATCGGTGATACTGAATTTTCTTGGTACACTGTTCATCGGTTTCAGCGTACTTTGCAAACAGGGCTTTATTGTTATGATTCCGGTTGCTTTTATTTTGTTTTGGAATAAGCGTATCACCTTGTTACTGTCCTTTTTGCCCGTATTAGTTTATGTTGTTATACTTTATTTGAAAGGAGGAGCAACAGACTTGAAATTGCAACTCACCGGACATACAGAAATTGTGGATATTGGGTTTAAGTCCTATCTTTTTAATCAATATTTTTGGTTGGGCGTAACAGCAGTAATAATTGTCAGAAGGTTTAAATTTTTTCACATCTACTGGTTTTTTCAACTACTGCTCCTGTGTTTTTTATTAGTTCGATTTCATTATCACGGAAAGGTGTTGTTTTTTTACAGTGGTTTGCTTACCGCGGAAATAATGATTGCTTTAATCAACATCAAAATACCTCTTTATTCTATGGAACCGGATAAAGTTTATTTTGAAAACGAAGAAATGAGCGGGACATATCATTATGCGATTTATTCAGGTAAAATACTTAGACTTGCTATCTGTACCTTAGCTATCATGTGGTGTGTATCGATATCGATAGGATATAATACACCGGCACTTTTTCTGGGTGGATATTGGGCATTTGATGCACTTGTTTTTAATATGACGACAGATGCCAAAAGCATGCATCCTTCCAATTACATAGTCCTGATTTTGATAGCAAGTATTTTTATTTATGTCAGATTGCATTTTATTTATCGGGATGGTGTTAGCTCTAAATTGACTTATCAACTTGGTGAACTTGTAAAAGGTGCATCTGGAATTTATACCAACAAAAACACGTATGATTTAATATCAGAAATAGCTGGGATTAAAAAAGAGCAAGCTGATAAAGCCATCTTTTTACCGGATTTTACTGCGCTTCAGATAACTACATCGCATCTTTCTAAAATAAAAACAGAATGGCCCAATAAAACAGAAATTCCAAATGAGCAGATTTTAAAAAAAGTATCTTCCACTATAGATTTTAATGATACATCCACTTATATTTATATTGCAAAATACCAAACCGCGCAAATAGCAGATACTTTAATTCCTTTAACTAATAATGGTATGGATTATCGTATAATACGATATGTAAAAGAACATACTTCAAAACATGGAGAAACCCGGTTTTTTGAAATTTATCAATAGTAAAAAAAAACAGCCCTTTTAAGACAGCATTTTTATTAGTGAAACTGATATAATAAAAAAAGCCTTTGAAATTTTCAAAGGCTTTCTTGAGTACCGAAGGTGGGACTCGAACCCACACACTTTCGTACACGAGTTTGAGTCGTGCGCGTCTACCATTCCGCCACTTCGGCAATCATGTGTAATTGCAGAATTTTGTAATAAACTAATTCTACAATAGACTGTTTACTAAAGAACATTAATAATTGCTAAAGCAACAATATGGCAAAGATAAAAAAAAAAATACGGTTTTACAATTAAAATAATTGTCAATTATTTTCCTAAAGCCGATTTTATATCATTCCACATCCTGGGTATATCAAGGGCATTCACCGAAATAATTAAGCCTAAGATGATGATAAAACCAATAGTCTGCAAGAAATTCTGCACTTTCACTGGTAAGGGTTTTCCTCTGACAATTTCGTACAGTAAAAACATAACATAACCACCATCAAGTATCGGAATGGGTAAGATATTCATAAATGCCAGCACGACAGATAATAAGGCAGTCAATGACCAAAATCCTTCCCAAGTAAATTCACTTGGAAAAATTTTTCCCATAGAATAAAATCCACCTACACTGTCTTTGAGTTTTGGTCCTTTCGGTTTGAACAATAAGCCCAAGCTTTTAAAATAATTTCTTAAAGTTTCGAATGTTTTCTTAATTCCGGCAGGTATAGCCTGAAAAAAGCCATATTCTTTTCGTTCTGTTTTGAAATATTTGGATACGTCACTATCCGCCTGAAAGCCCAGTTTTCCGTCATCACCCACTTTCGCATCTATCCAAACAGGCTGATTGTTTCTTTCTACCATAAGTTTAATGGTTTTTCCCTTATTGGCATCTAAATTTGTTTTAAACTGATCAAAATATTCAGTTGGTATTCCATTTACAGAAACTACTTTATCACCTTTTTCCAAGCCTGCTTTTTGTGCATTGGAGCCACTGATAACATCTTCAATAATCGTAGGAAATCTTGGAGCTATTAAGACTTCAGCTTTTCCTTTTTGTGTTACTTTCTGAGCAAAATCTTCAGGGATATTCAATGTTAATGTTTGTCCATTGCGATCTACCGTGATAGTTTTCGCATTGTTTAAAATGATATCCGGAACAAACCTTTCTAAACTTGGGGCGGGTTTTCCTTCTACTTGCAAAATTTTATCACCGGTTTGCAAGCCCATATCAGAGGCAATTTTACTTTCTACTGAGATCCCATTGGTTACATTCTTCATAGGCAAATATTCTTCGCCCCATATCCAAAGCAAGAAAAAATAAAGCACCATGGCAAGTAATAGATTCATCACCACACCGCCAATCATAACAATTAATCTTTGCCAGGGTTTTTTGAAGCGAAACTGCTGGTCTTCCGGACAATTCTCAGCTTCTACTGCTTTTTCATCTTTTGTTTCGTCTACCATGCCGGCAATATCTACATAACCGCCAAAAGGAAACCAACCAATTCCAAATTCAGTGTCGCCAATTTTCTTTTTAAACAAACTGAATTTAGCCACTTTATCCAAGGGAAATAAGAAATCGAAAAACAAGTAGAATTTATTAACTCGAATATTGAATCTTCGGGCAGCCCAATAATGTCCAAACTCATGAAGTACTACCAAAATGGACAAACTTCCGATAAGGGAAAGTGCTTTTACACCGAAAGCAGAAATATCAAACAATAGCATAAATCAAATTTTTTATAATAAGTAGCAAATAAGCGCGCAAAGTTACAAAAAACAGCTCAAAGCTCAGATTTTTATAAAGAATTATTGAAATTGGGAAATATTAAGCAATAAAATGTAGTACCGAAGTTGATTTTATTACAAATTAGAGGTTGATCAAGTTGCTATTAACATATCTTCATTTCTTACAAAACGGATTTCAATCATTAATTCGTATTTTTGTAAAAAATAAGCAGTTTTTTTGTTCTTGTTGTATGTTTTACAATCAAATAGCATATAATTATCTGTTTATCAATATTTTTTAACGAAAACTAATCTTATATAATGAGTTGTAACGGATGTGGAACGATAGGCGGAATGCCAAAAGGATGTAAAAATAATGGTCATTGTGCTACAGGAGGTTGTTCAAAGCTGGAAGTACACGACTGGCTGAGCGATATTAGCTATGATGATTATGCCAGATGCACGATATATGAAGTGAGCTTCAAAAACGGATCTCGCAAAGGTTTCTACAGAAACGACAAAAATCTGGATGTGCAAACCGGAAATTATGTAATTGTAGAAGCCGCACAGGGATATGATTTGGGACAAATTACCCTAAGCGGGGAGTTGGTTCGATTGCAAATGCGCAAAAAAAGAGTAAGAGAAGATTCGGAAGACATAAAACGTATCCAGCGCATTGCGAAAGAAAGTGAACTGACTTTGATGCATGAAGCCAGAGCCAAAGAAAAAGAAACCATGTTAAAAGCACGTGTATTGGCACGCAATTTGGGTTTGGATATGAAACTTGGCGATGTTCAATATCAGGCTGACGGCAAAAAGGCTACTTTTTACTATTTTGCTGATGGCAGGGTTGACTTTCGTGAGTTAATTAAAGTTCTTGCTTCCGAATTTAAGATTAAGATTGAAATGCGTCAAATTGGAGCTCGTCAAGAGGCAGGTATTGTTGGCGGAATCGGTTCTTGCGGAAGAGAGTTGTGCTGTTCTACCTGGATGACGAGCTTTAAGTCGGTAAATACGGCTGCAGCCCGTTATCAAAACTTGTCTATCAACCAAACAAAGTTGAGTGGACAGTGTGGCCGACTAAAATGTTGTTTGAACTACGAGTTGGATACCTATCTTGATGCCCTTCGATTTGTGCCGGAAAATGCTGAAAAATTGAAACTGCAGGATGGAGAAGCTCGCCTGATGAAAACCGACGTACTGAAAGGGGTGATGTACTTCCAGATTAATCACAGCGGTACTTTTTATCCCATTTCATTCGAAAACGTGAAAATGGTATTGGATATGAATGCACAAGGTAAATTCCCAACTGATTTAACTGAGCTGGCAGAAGAAGAAGTGAAAAAATCTAAGGATGAAGATGTTTTGGAATTTGCGGATGTGGTGGGACAAATATCTTTAGCTTCACTGGATAAAAAGGATAAAAACAAAAGACATAAACATCACGGAAATAAACAAAGTAAAGATTCAACAAGACAAAATCAAAATCAACAGAATCAACAAAATAAGCGTCCAAGAAATGAAAATAAAGGAAATAATCCTAATAATCAAAACAGACCTCGCCCGAATAACCCGGATAAGCCACAATAAGCATTTTTTATTTTTTATTTTATTGATTATCAGCTTATTCAGTGTAAATTCTCAAACTTTAAGTTTAAGGCACTATCTGCCTGTTTCCAAAATGCCATGGGAATTCAGAAAACAAATAAAAATAGTGAACGATGAATTTAAAGTTGCATACGATGTGCGCTTCGACAATTCAAAAAATGAAGTACTGAATTACAAAGAAGAAGACATCCGTAAAATAATTACTACGAATAAAGAATTTGAAAAAATATTTCGTTGCCCTTTTTGGATAGCCATGGACAGTGCCCGCTATTGTAAGTTTATACCTGAACTGATAATGAAGTTGA
>CAYVGM010000153.1:3505-6875 GCA_964451125.1 uncultured Chitinophagales bacterium | reverse complement strand
AGTGCATTTGCCATGCTATTCGGAACAATGGCTTTAATTTTGGTACTTTCTGTTTTTAATGGCTTGGAAGACTTAGTGAAGTCGCTGTATAATGTATTTTACTCCGATGTGGCAGTTTTTCCGGCTAAAGGAAAAACCTTTGAAATTACAGACGAGTTAAAATCCAAGCTAAAAGCTATAGATTTTATTGAAGCCGGCTCGTTTGTATTGCAGGAAAATGCATTGCTTGAGTATGAGGGCAACCAGCATATCTGCACCATTAAAGCGGTGGATGATAATTATTTTAAAGTAGCAAAAGGCTTTGATACATTTATTGTTGACGGGAAAAAAATTTTATACGCTGACAGTATAAACTATATTATTCCCGGAGTAGGTGTAGCACAAGGCTTGGGCTTGAATAATATTATGACATTGAATCCTGTGGGCATCTACATGCCCAAGAAATCGGCGAGCAATTTTGCACTTTTAGAAAATGCATTTAACAGAAATTATCTTACTCCTTCTGCCGTATTTGCTGTTTCAGATGAATTTGATACGAAGTATGCACTAACCTCTCTTGCATTTTTTCAAAACCTGACCGAAAACTATGACAAGGCTTCAGAAATAGACATCCGACTGAAAAATCCGCAACTTAGCGAGAAAGCAATCCAATCTATTAAAAATAAATTAGGTACTTCATTTGAAGTGAAGAGCAGGTATGAACAAAATGAGGTCTTGTACAAGATTCTTAAAAGTGAAAAATGGGTAACCTTTTCTATTTTAGTTTTCATCATTCTGATTGCCTCCTTTAATATTATCGGTGCACTTTCTATGCTGGTCTTGGAAAAGAAAAAAGACATTGCCACGCTTACGGCTTTAGGTTTTAAACAGCGCAGTATTCTGAAATTGTTTTTATTTGAAGGGTTGCTGATGTCGGGTTTAGGTGCCATTTGTGGAATGATACTTGCTGTTATTCTTTGTATTCTACAACAGAAAATTGGTTTAATTCCTATGCCCGGCACTTCATTTTTAGTCAAATATTATCCGGTTAAAATGAATTTTTCAGATTTTGCCGTAGTTGGTTTCGTCATTATAGCAATAAGCCTCATTGCTGCTTGGTTTCCTGCAAAAAAAGCGGCAAAATCCGTAGAAAATGAATATCTTACTTACTTGTAATCCCATATAAAAATGAAATCAAAAAGCTACTTTATACTACTTTTGTTTAGTATCAATCTTGGATTTGGGCAAATGCGTTCAAAATTAGATTCTGCCATAAACTCACCCGGAAGTCTATGCAAATATGAAGTATTACAAACAGCCAATTTCAAATCGTTGCGTTTTGATGCTGTTAAATATTCCAACTTAGAAAATTTTTCTGTCCTGAGCGGATTAAAATTTATTTATAAAATTCAGTCGGGCAAAGAGCTGAAATCCATGCATGCTTATATTGATCAGAAAGAGGTGGAAAGCTTGCTGATGACGCTGCAATATATGCGTACTATGCTGAAAAGCAAAACCATGCCGGCTAATTATACCGAAATTAAATTCACTACTACCGCAGGCTTTCAGGTGATGCTTTATACTATCTTAAATGACAAAAATAATTTAAGCTGGAAATTTGCGGTGATTGCCAATGTGCAGAATGATAAATCTTATCTAGAATGCACAATGGATGATATTGCTATTTTGGAAGAAGCATTGTCAGCCTTAAAAAATAAAATTTGAGTTAAGCTGGCTACAATAAGCTATAATGCATCTACATTTTCTATTTCGTAAATAAAATCAGATATACAAGTAAGTGCGGCAGAGTAGGTTTTGTCAATACTTAGTGCTCTGTAGTATAACGTCTCTTCTTCGCACAATAGTTGAAAATCATTTACTACAACCGTTTTTCCCAAAACTTCTACACCTTTGCCATTGCATTTTATTGCGCTTTCTTTTACAGACCAAAAATCAAAAAAAGAAGTCTGAGGATTTTCTGAGGTTGATATAGACTTCCATTCTTCATCCGAGAAATATTTACGAAATAAGTCAACCTCGATGATGCGATGCTTTTCTATATCTATACCAATCCTATTTTCAGCGATTGCCAGTACTACCCAACTGCCGGAATGAGCAATATTAAAATCAATATTACGTGTTAAGTAAGGACGGCCTTTTGCAGTTGTCTTTACATCTTGCAAAGCAAAAGGCAAATTCAATTTCATAATGGCATAATTCAAGAGTAATTTTCCTAATAAACTGTGCATGGCAGTTTGTCTGTGTTTATACTGCAATATTTCTTTCTGCATAAATTCCGGAAGTGTTTGCAAGGCGTTCGAGAATTTTTCTTCACTCCAGCTTTTTTTCATTTCATAAACAAAAATCTGAACCTTAGTCATTGCCTTTCATCTTAGAAATTATAAATGAGGCAACTTCTTGATTTTCGTACAGAAAAAAATGTCCCCCTTCGAATATTTTTACTTCAATAGTTGTAGTAAAATGTTTTTGCCACTTGGCAGAAGTTTCTTCATTATTTTTTTCTAAATCTTCAGCACCATAAAGGATATAAGCAGGAACCGGCAGTTTTGGTTTTAGAGCATACGTATCATGATAGTCTTCAAGTATAGAAAAATCAGCTCGCAAAACAGGCTCTACCACCTCCAGTATTTCCGGGTGATGCAACAAATGCTTCGATTTTTCATCATAGGTCAGAATATGCTCCCAAAATACTTCTTTATCAGAAAGTGAAAACCGTTGTAACTCGCTATAATCTTCTTCGCTGCGTCTGGATGCCAAAAACAATGCATTAGGCAGCGGATGCCCTTCAGCCTGTAAAACATGTGTAAGCTCAAAAGCAAAGGCTACTCCCATACTTACGCCCACAAAGAAATAAGGCTCATTTATTTCTTTCTCTATTTGCGTTAATATATCATGCAGGGCAAACTCAAAATTGGTTAGTCTTTTCTCACCAAATCTGTCTCCGCGCCCGGGCAATTCAATACTTTTAGTCGCAAAATGAGCTGACAGTTTTTCTTCTACTCGCTTGAAAGCATAACGGTCGCCTCCGGCATGATGAAGTAAAATAGCTTTCATCTTGCAAATGTAGAAAACACACTTGTTATTCTAAAGTAAAATCTGATTTATGAAACACGTAATATTGCTTTCGAACGCATTTATTCTTTTATAAGTAAATAGGTTTCGCATTCACTGAAATGCAATGGATTGAAACCTCTTGCAGTCGGATTATTAAAGAACGAAATCCAGGTTGAATCATATATAATGTGCGGATCGCGCAGCAAAGATGCATTTACAATGACAATATCAATTTTTGCAGAATCTGCATAATGAGCATACGGAGTCAGTTTTTTCTTGTCGAAAATGGTGTTCACTTCCTGAAAATTTTCGGGCA
>CAYVGM010000153.1:0-3405 GCA_964451125.1 uncultured Chitinophagales bacterium | reverse complement strand
ATAGTATTGTGATAAATAATAATAGTATAAACGCCAAATAAAACTCAGGTCGGGCATATGAACATAACAAGGTGACCAACGTCAGGAGGAGTAATTTGTAAAATTTATTTTTGAAATACGTACTTAAGATTAATCCGGATAATAAGATAATCATACAAAACTGAGAAATTCTGGGCCACACTGATATATTCGCTTCACTGACTAAGACACAGTAAGAGATAAAGAAAGCCAAAATAAAATTCACACCCATTCGCCATAAAAACAACAATAGCAAAACGGGTGGAATGATGGCTGTTAGTCTGAAATTGAGGTAATAAAGTTTTATCGTATCAGTAGTAATGAAAGAAAGTAACTTATACCAAATGGCATAAAGTGGCCCCCAGTCGCGGTTAAGATGTCCGGGCAAATCCAAGCCAAAACGCAAGTAAGCTGCTTCATCGGCAAACTGAATATCCATGTGATTTTCTAAACCGGCATAAATATGCAGACCGCAATAAACCAGCACCCCAATACCTGCGATAAGATACCAAATCGGAGTAGTCTGCTTCAACGGAACATCTTCTGCAAAAATTGAAACCAAGAAATTATCTAGTCGTTTTAGCATACTCATTGTTTAATCAGAAAATAACTTTCACATTCATTACTATATTTCACTTTATGAAAACCAAATTGCTCAGGATTTAGCATAAATTCATTCCAAGTTGCATC
Organism: uncultured Chitinophagales bacterium; assembly: GCA_964451125.1. Lineage (GTDB taxonomy): Bacteria > Bacteroidota > Bacteroidia > Chitinophagales > JADIYW01 > JADJSS01. Next base: position 2,697 of record CAYVGM010000153.1, on the reverse strand, counting down.
TTTTAACAGAATCGGATTTTTTACAATATTAATACTGACTAAGATAATATCAATTTTCTTTTCCTCTAAAAGCTGTTTAAAACTCATCCCCTCTTTTAATTCAAACTCTGTACTGAATTCCGAATAGTTCTTAGGCAACATATAGGTTACATTCAGATAGTTCGTCATTACTACATGCGGGTGTACTTTATCTTTTTCAAGAAATCGAATCAATTTTTGTTCGCACAAATTTTTCATATCACTTCCAAATTGCATATAGGCATAACTCGAACTCTTAGGTGAAATAACTATAAAAAGCAAGAAGAATAACCAATACGACCATTGCATATTTATTTTCAAGGTAATTGCATCCAAAAGCAAGGTAATGATAAAGGCTAATAAGATAATGTGCAATAAGACATAGTGCATACGTGGAAAAATCACTATGGACATACCCAAACTGGGAACGCCAAATATAAATAAGAATAACAAAAGCTGTTTATTATCCTGAAGTTTAACAAAAAACTGGTCTCTGTATTTCTTGTTGGCGAATACTATAACAACTAGTAGAAACAAGATAAAAACGGATAAAAAAAGTACTTTCTTACTTTTAAAAATACCGGTTGGAAAAACAAAAGAGGTTACCGTAAGTAACAGTATCATGAGATAGTTTTTGCAATTAAGCAGTAAATTTTGAAAAAATAAACCCGGCTGGTTCAATATGACATCTTTCAACGTATGACTGTTTGGAAATTGCTGTTTGCTAAAATTAATCCATTCGGTAATAGCATCAAACCCGTCTTTATGCATCATCTTATAATTCATGGCATAGTGCTGGCAAAATGCACTATACAATCTGTCCAGCCCACCTTTGTAGGTGGCAGATGGCTGTCCGAAAACAAACTGAAAAAACAAAACGACGGCAAGCAGTACAAATAAATAAGGCAGAAATGATCTAATCGATTTTTTTTCTTTCCAAATGAAATAAAATGTGACAGGTACGCAGCAAAAAAATGAAAGCATCAGGTCAGGGCGGGCATAAGCACAGATAAAACATGTTATCGAGTATATCAACCATTTTTTTGCTTTTGAGGAAGTAAGTGAAGCCAGTATCAAAGAAGTGAGTAAAATGATAATTACAAAATGTGAAACACGCGGCCATGTGTTAATATTTATTGAAGAAACTAAGAAACAAAAACCTACGTATAGTGCTACTTGTTTTTGTTTTATGTGTTGGTACAAGAAGACAAAGAATAATACTCCAATTAATATGGCACCTAATGCATAATTAAGATAATAGAGTTGTATCGTATCATTCTGAAAAAATGACAAAAATTTATACCAGATATTATAAGCCGGTCCCCAATCATTTCTGATAATTTTGAATAAATCCAAACCATTGCGCATATACTCTGCCTCATCGCCAAACAGAATATCCATATTGCTACTCAAATGCAGACTCCATTTTATTCCGCAGAAAAGCATAAATGCCATGCCTGAAATAAAGTAGATCTGTTTTTTTAGCAACTGCATGATATTGCAAAATTAAGGTTTCACCAACAAATAGCTTTCACAACTATCACAGTAAATCTGCTTTTGAAAACCGAATGCTTCAGGCTGTGCAATGAATGCATTCCAGCTGCTGTCTTGTTTCAGTAATTTATCTTGCAATAAAATATCGCGCACTAATACATAATCAATCTTTTTATCCTTGACGATATCTGAGAAGTGCATGCCGGGTTTAAACTCATATTCCGTATTGAAGTCGTTATAATTCTGGGGCAGCATCATACTCAAACTTAAATGATTAGAAAAGACAGTATGTTGCTGTTTATTGTTGTTTTCAGTAAGGTAAGTAACCAGTTTACTGTTACATTTTTGCTTACTGTCATTTCCCATTTGATAGTACGAATATTTTTTAGCTTGAGGTGATTTATAAATAAAAGGAAGACAAATCAAGAAGAAATAAAGTGGCTTTATTTTTGAAAATAATGGGATGCTATTCAAAAGCAGGGCAATCAAATAAATCAGTAAGAGTGCATGCATCAGTAAATAATGCGCACGTGGAAAGATAAGCAAAGAGGTAGCCATACTGGGCAAGCCAAACAAGAGCATGACTACCAGGATGAATGCATTTTCTTTTAAAGATTTTATGAATTTATTTCTTGAAACACTATTTATTCCTAAATAACCCACCATTCCTAATATGCCCATCCAGATAAAAAGTAACAATCCTTTTTTAGCCATAATTTTTAAAGGAAAAAGCAAGGAAGTGATGAATTCAAACAAGACTATAAGATACTTTTGGATATTGAGCAGAGTATTATGCCAAACTAAATCCGGATGCGTTTTCAGGATGCAGGAGAAATTTCTACAATCACCAAATGTGCGATGAGCAAAATCTATCCATTCTGAAATGGGATTAAAATTTGCTTTTGTTTCCAACACATAGTTAATGGCATAATGCTGACAAAATGCAATATACGTGCGGTTGATTCCTTTGTATGAATCGGCAGGCAATTGATAAATGCCGAAAAAGGCAATAACAACTGCAATTAAAAAAACAAATGCCGGCAATGCTGATTTTAGTGATTCCCTGTATTTAAGATAGATGAAGACAGTTAGTAAACACATCAATAAAAAAGAAGGAAATAATTCGGGACGTGCGTAGGCAGCAATAAAAAAGATGGCTGTAAGCCATACAGATTTTGAAAGAAG
>CAYVGM010000152.1:0-6879 GCA_964451125.1 uncultured Chitinophagales bacterium | reverse complement strand
GTGAAAGAAATTGCTGAAATAAAAATGCCGGATTTAAATTGTTTCACCGTTCAGTCTGCCATGAAAATGGTAGCTGGTACTGCACGCAGTATGGGCATTACAGTTACGGGTACTGCTCCTTGGGAAGCATAAAATAATAGGTCAAGAGAGAGCTTCACTCTATTATGAAGCGCTAATATCTCAAAATAATTCTTTATGAAACTGACAAAAAAAAGAAAAGCTGTACAGAGCAAAGTCGAAAAAGGAAAAGTTTACTCACTGGAACAAGCCTCTGCTCTCATCAAAGATTTAAATGCAACAAAATTTGACGCTTCTGTAGATTTACACATTCGTCTTGGCGTTGACCCTCGTAAACCTGATCAGGCATTACGTGGAACAGTTAGCTTGCCACACGGTACAGGTAAAACTAAATCTGTGTTGGTATTATGTCCGCCGGAAAAAGAAAATGATGCTAAAAATGCAGGTGCTGATTATGTTGGATTAGATGAGTATCTAGAGAAAATTGGCGGCGGTTGGACAGATGTAGATGTGATAATTGCTACTCCAAGCGTAATGCCAAAGTTAGGCCGTTTGGGTAAAATCTTAGGTCCTCGTAACTTAATGCCAAATCCAAAATCAGGAACAGTTACTGACAACGTAGCCGATGCGGTTAGCGAAGTTAAAAAAGGTAAAATCGCTTTTAAAATTGATAAGTTCGGAATCATCCATACTTCAGTAGGTCGTGTTTCTTTCACACCTGAAAAAATTATGGACAATGCAAAAGAAATGATTCAAACAATCAATAAAATGAAGCCTTCTACTGCTAAAGGGATATACTTCAAAAGTATCTACATGGCTTCTACCATGAGCCCTTCATTATCAGTTGACGTAAAATCAGTTCCCGGAATTTAATGTTCATCATTAAAAGTAAATAAAAGATGACAAAACAAGAAAAACAAGCTACCATTGATAATCTGACCGAAATATTTTCGAATTCAAATTATTTCTATATCACGGATACTTCCGGCTTGACCGTAGAAAAAACATCTGAATTAAGAAGAATTTGTTTTGAAAAAGGCATCAAATTGCAAGTAGCAAAAAACACGTTTATCAAAAAAGCTTTGGTAGCCGGAGGTAAATATTCAGATGAGTTAGAACCTGTATTACACGGTACATCAGCCCTGATGTTTACAGATACCGGAAATTTGCCAGCTAAAGTAATCAAACAATTCCGCGAAAAAAATCCAAAACCTGAAATCAAAGCAGCTTATATTGATTCAGCAATCTTTGTAGGAGGAGATTTAATCGAAACCTTGAGTAAAGTTAAATCTAAAGAAGAATTAGTTGGCGACGTTTTAACGTTGTTACAATCTCCTGCAAAAAATGTTATTTCTGCATTGAAATCAAGTGGCGGTAAATTAGCAGGCATCGTTAAAACATTACAAGAAAGAGAAAATTAATTTAATAATCATTAAAATTTTTAAAAAATGGCTGATATTAAAGCATTCGCAGAGCAATTAGTTAACCTTACAGTTAAAGAAGTTAACGAATTAGCTGAAATTTTGAAAAATGAATACGGAATCGAACCGGCTGCTGCTGCAGTTGCAGTTGCTGCTGCTCCTGGTGGCCCGGGTGCTGCCGCCGTTGAAGAAAAAACATCTTTTGATGTAATTCTTAAAGATGCAGGAGCTCAAAAACTGGGCGTTGTAAAAGTGGTTAAAGACATCACTGGTCTTGGCTTAAAAGAAGCGAAAGACTTGGTTGACGGTGCTCCAAAACCTATCAAAGAAGGTGTTTCTAAAGATGAAGCTGAGTCTATCAAAGCTAAATTGGAAGAAGCAGGTGCTGCTGTAGAATTGAAATAATACTGTTCCGATTCTCAAAAATAAAGTGTTACAGCAACCTATTAATTGCTGTAACACTTATTAGTGTTTTACTCAACTTTAATGCACTCTAAATGTCTAAAAAAAACGATAAAACAACAGGCTTAACACAAAGTGGAAGAATTAACTTCAGCAAGTTGAGTCATCCTTATGAGTATCCAAATCTTTTGGATATTCAGATTAAATCTTTTCAAGAGTTCTTGCAACTCGAAACCACACCCGACAAACGTTCTAAAGAAGGTCTTTGGAAAGTGTTTGCCGAAAACTTCCCTATTACCGATGCACGCAGCATCTTTTTATTGGAATTTTTAGATTATTATGTAGATCCGCCCCGTTATACGGTTGATGAATGTATTGAACGCGGACTTACTTACAGTGTTCCTTTAAAAGCTAAATTGCGTTTGTCATGTAATGATGAAGAGCATATTGATTTCCAAACTATTGTACAAGATGTGTTCTTGGGCAATATTCCTTACATGACTGACAAAGGTACGTTCATTATCAATGGTGCAGAACGTGTAGTCGTTTCTCAATTACACCGCTCACCCGGTGTATTTTTCGGTATGAGCTATCATCCGAATGGTACAAAAATATTCTCTGCACGTGTTATTCCTTTCAAAGGTGCGTGGATGGAGTTTGCTACAGATATTAACAATGTAATGTATGCGTACATTGACCGTAAGAAAAAATTCCCGGTTACTACATTATTACGTGCTATCGGCTTCGATTCAGATAAAGATATCCTTAATTTATTCGGATTAGCGGACGAAATTGAAGTAAATAAAAAATCGTTAGAAAAAAATATAGGAAAACGCCTGGCAGCCCGCGTATTGAAAACATGGATGGAAGATTTCGTGGATGAAGATACTGGTGAGGTGGTTTCTATTGAGCGTAATGAAATTATTTTAGAGCGTGATACTTATCTGGATGAAGATAATATCGCATTAATTCTGGAAACGGGTGTTAAAACCATTATTTTGCAAAAAGATACCAATGTTGAAGATTTCTCAATCATCTTCAATACTTTGCAAAAAGATACTTCCAACTCTGAAATTGAAGCTTTACAACATATTTATCGCCAGTTACGTGGTTCAGATCCACCGGATGATGATACTGCACGTGGCATTATTGAGAAATTATTCTTCTCTGATAAACGTTATGACTTAGGTTTTGTTGGTCGTTATAAAATCAACAAAAAGTTGGGTTTAACTTTAAGTCCAGAAATTATAGTTTTAACAAAAGAAGATATCGTATCGATAATCAAATATTTAATTCGTCTGGTAAACCAAAAAGCCGAGATAGATGATATTGACCATTTGAGCAACAGACGTGTCCGTACAGTAGGAGAGCAGTTATATGCTCAGTTTGGCGTTGGCTTGGCACGTATGGCACGTACTATTCGCGAACGTATGAATGTGCGTGATAATGAGGTGTTTACACCAATTGATTTAATTAATGCTAGAACTCTTTCTTCCGTAATTAATTCATTTTTCGGTACTTCTCAATTGTCCCAATTTTTGGATCAAACCAATCCGCTTTCTGAAATTACTCACAAACGCCGTATTTCTGCGTTAGGTCCCGGAGGTTTGTCCAGAGAGCGTGCAGGCTTCGAGGTGCGCGACGTTCATTATTCGCATTACGGTCGTTTATGTACTATCGAAACACCGGAAGGTCCAAATATCGGTTTGATTTCCACACTTTGTATTCATGCTAAGGTGAACGATATGGGCTTTATTGAAACTCCATATCGCAAAATCAACAAAGGAAAAGTTGACAGCAAAGTCAATTTCCTTACAGCAGAAGAAGAAGATGAAAAACATATAGCACAGTCAAATTCTGATATCAACGATAAGGGAGAATTTATCGATAAAAAAATCAAATGCCGTTATCAAGGTGATTTCCCTATAGTTGATACTGATTCAGAAGAGTTTGAAGAAGTGGAATATATGGACGTAGCGCCTAATCAAATTGTTGGGGTATCAGCATCATTGATTCCATTTTTAGAAAATGACGATGCTAACCGTGCGTTGATGGGTTCAAACATGCAACGTCAGGCTGTTCCATTACTGCGTTGCGAGTCTCCAATCGTTGGTACCGGTATAGAAGGCAAAGTAGCACAAGATTCTAATGTGTTATTTAATGCTGAAAGATCTGGCGTGGTTGAGTATGTGGATGCCAATGTGATAAAAATACGCTACGACAGAACTGACAATGAAAAACTGGTATCTTTTGAAGATGATGTTAAAGTGTACAGTCTCACAAAATATGCCCGTACCAATCAGGCAACATGTATCAACCTGCGCCCATTAGTAAGAAAAGGCGATAAGGTGGCTAAAGGTCAGATTTTATGTGAAGGCTATGCAACGGCAAATGGCGAGCTGGCTTTAGGTAAAAACTTGCTCGTGGCATTCATGCCTTGGAAAGGTTTCAACTTTGAGGATGCGATTGTGATTAACGAAAGAGTGGTGCGTGAAGATATCTTTACCTCTATCCATATTGAAGAATTTGAGATGGATGTACGCGATACTAAATTAGGTGAAGAAGAGTTGACGAACGACATTCCTAACGTGAGTGAAGATGCTACTCGTAATCTTGATGAAAACGGCATAATCCGTGTAGGTGCGAAAATAAAAGAAGGAGATATCTTAATCGGAAAAATTACACCAAAAGGTGAAACAGACCCGACTCCGGAAGAAAAATTATTGCGTGCCATTTTCGGTGACAAAGCCGGTGATGTGAAAGATGCATCTTTCAAAGCGCCACCATCTACAGAAGGTATTATTGTAGGCACTAAATTATTTCAGAAAGCCAAAAAAGACAAGAATTCTAAAATTCGTGAAAAAGCTGAACTGGAAAAAGCGGAGAAAGTGCATCTTCAAAACTTGGAAGATATCAAGCGTACTTTGGTGCAAAAACTATTGCAATTAGTAGGCGGAAAAACAACATCAGGTATCAAAAATATTTTTGGTGAAGAAGAAGTACCAAAAGGAACGAAATTCTCCGAGAAACTGTTAGGCAACCTGAACTATCAAAACTTAGATACAGCTGAGTGGACAAAAGAGGCAGAAACCAATGAATTGATTAAACGCCTCATTCACAACTTCAATATCAAGTTTAATGAAGAAAAAGGTAGATTTTTGCGCGATAAATATGCGATTACTGTCGGTGACGAATTACCATCCGGTGTGTTGAAACTGGCTAAAGTGTATGTAGCTCAAAAACGCAAACTGAAAGTAGGAGATAAAATGGCAGGTCGCCACGGAAATAAAGGTATTGTAGCTAAGATAGTTCGCCAGGAAGATATGCCGTTCTTAGAAGACGGTACTCCAGTGGACATCGTACTGAACCCATTAGGCGTACCATCGCGGATGAATATCGGTCAGATATACGAGTCGGTTTTAGGCTGGGCTGGAAAAGAATTGGGCGTGAAATTCGCGACACCTATCTTTGATGGTGCTACAGTTGACGAAATTGAAGATTATATCGAAAAAGCTAACTTACCTCGTTTAGGCAGTACATACTTGCATGATGGCGAAACCGGACAGCGTTTTGACCAAAAAACTACAGTGGGTGTAATTTATATGATTAAATTATCACACATGGTAGATGATAAAATGCATGCTCGTTCAATTGGTCCTTACTCCTTAATTACGCAACAGCCATTAGGCGGTAAAGCACAGTTTGGTGGTCAGCGTTTAGGAGAGATGGAAGTATGGGCATTGGAAGCCTATGGTGCTTCTAATATTCTGCAAGAGTTGCTGACGGTAAAATCGGATGATATACAAGGAAGAGCAAAAGCATACGAGGCAATTGTAAAAGGCGATAACTTGCCAGAGCCGGGTATACCTGAATCTTTCAATGTATTAGTACATGAGTTGAGAGGCTTGGCCTTAGATTTGGATTTTGATTAATAAAATAACGAAATCAATATTAAAAACGGCTGCCTGATGGTAGCCGTTTTTTTCTATTGTATAGGTATTTATAAATTTAGTTCAAGGGCAATGTTACCTGAATTTTGTCTTTTATACCATAAATTTCTTAACTATCTTTGAAACTTGAGTAAAGACAATCATTTGAGAAATAAGCTGAGTGTATCAGGTTTGCTGATTACATTAGGAATCATTTATGGCGATATCGGGACATCTCCATTGTATGTCATGAAAGCCATTATCGGAAATAAGCCCATACAACCGGATATCATTTTAGGCGCATTGTCCTGCATATTCTGGACGCTTATCATTGTTACAACATTCAAATACGTGATACTCGCCATGCAAGCAGATAACCAGGGCGAAGGCGGTATTTTTTCTTTGTATGCACTTGTAAAAAAACATCAGGCTAAATGGCCATTAATAGCAGCTTTAATCGGCTGTTCTGCACTCTTAGCCGATGGATTTATCACACCGCCTATTTCTATATCATCCGCAGTAGAAGGGATGAACATTTTATACCCCGATTTGCCTACTATTCCGGTAGTTCTTACAATCTTGTTTTTGTTGTTTGTTTTTCAGCAATTCGGCACGGGTACTATTGGCAAAACGTTTGGACCCATCATGTTGCTGTGGTTCACTACGCTAGGCGTTTTGGGGTTGGCGAAGGTTATACATCATCCTGAAATTTGTAAAGCCCTTAATCCTGTTTATGCCTTTGATTTGTTGTTCAATCATCCGGGAGGTTTCTGGATCTTAGGTGCGGTATTTCTGTGTACTACCGGAGCAGAAGCCCTTTATGCTGATATGGGACATTGCGGCAAACGCAATATTCAAATCAGTTGGATATATGTGCTGGCTTGTTTACTGCTGAACTATATGGGGCAATCTATTTGGTGCTTACAACACAGAGGAATTAGCCTAAATGATGTTTCGCCGTTTTATGAACTCATTCCCAAACCCTATCTTACATTTTTAATTATACTGGAAACTGTGGATACAATTATTGCGAGTAATGCGTTGATTAGTGGTTGTTTTACTTTGGTGAGTGAAGCAATAAAACAAAGAATTTGGATAAATCTGAAAGT
>CAYVGM010000151.1:0-6913 GCA_964451125.1 uncultured Chitinophagales bacterium | reverse complement strand
TAGTTGATTTCTCATTTTTTCCTCCACTTTAACAAGGTGGAGGAGTTAAAAGGAGGTGGTGCTGCATAAAAAATCAACTATTATTTTAATTGAAAAGCTTATCCCGAACTCAGATAAATAAAGGCAATTATTTAGCTCTGAAATAGAATTCACCTACGATGGAAGAACTATACCAAGGTAACTGTCCAGGTTGGTTTTTCTTTACCTCAGCAGCAACACCTTTTAATACTTGTTCAATAGAAAGTCCTGGTTTTTTAAGCTGGTTTAAAAATGCAGTCGTATATGGTGAATTATAACCATCCCCATCAGAAGCTACATTGCCGGGGTTAGTAGAAAATGAAATAATGGTTCCCTCTGGAGCATTCATACCCGTAAGTCCATTTCCATTTGATGTAGAACGATTCCAGCTGCGTTCAAAAGGGTTATTACGGCAGGCATCAAGTGCAATTATATTTATTGGGTTTTTAGCAGCTTCCATTTTTGCTAATATCTTGCCTACATTCAGACATTCATATTGTAAATCTTCTTCTACGCCAATTTCAGCATCAATTGGTATGATATAATTTTCTCCTTTTGACTGAATACCATGTCCGGCATAGTACACCATACCGGTAGCATTCTTATTGGATGACAGCATTTGACCAAATTTATTTACCGCTTCATTCATTTGTTTTTTATTGCCATTGATTACTGTTGTAACTGTAAATCCGCAATTTTTCAATGCTTTCGACATTTCTTCTGCATCATGTACAGGATTAGGTAGCGTTCCGGATGATACATAATTTCCATTACCAATTACTAAGGCAACACGCGGGTTATTGTCGGATGTTGAGCTTTCAGGCAACATTAAACTGTTCAGATAGGTCTGTGTACTTGAGCCGGAGTTTGTATTGGTGTATTTCGTAGTTGATTCACTTATTGAACCCAGCACGGTAACATATCCCAAATTCATGAAAATATTGTCAGCATTGTAGAATGATACTTTGTAAGTGCCTGCACTTTTAAAAGTATAATTGCCTACACATACTTTTTGAGAAGCTGTAGTATATAACGTAATAGTTTCAATAAAATCTTCCTGATTGTCGGTACCTATACTATACACATCCATATAGACTTTTGTCGTTTTTATTGCTTTTGCATCTTTGTAAACTACAGCAATACTTTTCTTGCCACCTGATAAAAAGAATGTCGTATTGCTATTTGACATTTTTCCATTGGCATCTGAATTGTCTGCAAAACTTACGGTTGAATTTTCATAATACCAGGTGTCCACTTTGTCCTTATTACTAGTAGTGGAAGATGTGGAAGAACTGGATGTTTTATAGTTCATCTTTACAAAAGTGGTCGCAACATATTCGCCATTGCTATATGCACTGAGTTTGTAATCACCGCCTTCTTTAAATTTGTAATCATAAACAGACCAATCTTTACTATCACTGGTTTCAAAAGTTTTTGTGTCATAGATTGCATATTCGCCTTTAGCATTTTTCTTATCGATAAACAGCGAGACAGAGTTTGTTATAGGCTCTCCATTGTCGAATAGGATATAGACATACCCTTTATCAGCGGTAATATCCCATTCATTACCTTTGCCTACAGGCTTTCCATAATCATCATAGGATTCGCAGGTTACAATAGTTTTTTCTGTTTTTTCTTTTTCCCCATCAGCCAGCTTAATAGTGGCATAAGTTACAGCCTCTTCACCGTTTGAACTTACAGCTGAAATTTTATAATTTCCCGTTTCCGTAAATTTAAAATCATAAGCCGACCATGATTTGTTTTTGTTAATATCAAATGTTTTTGTTTCAAATGGCACATATTTTCCATTTTCATTCTTTTTATCTACATAAAGCCAAAGCGTGTTTTTAATGTTTTTGCCATTGTTATTGTAAAGTATATAAACAAATCCTCCAACGCTTTTGATATTCCAAGTAGAATAAATGCCGGTGGCTTTGCCGTAATCATTATAGCTCTCACATAAAACGATGCTTTTGCCGGATGAAGAGCTTGAATTGTCAGATAATTGAAGGCTCTCATAAATAGAGCTGCTATTGTCATCATTGTCAGTGGTGCTATATGAATTTTTGTAGTTGATATCAGCATATACCGATGCCAGCGTAGAACCAGTGGGTGTAACTGCTGATAATTTATATTTTCCGCTTTCGGTAAATTTGAAATCAAACATGGCACATTTCTTGTTCTGTCCCAAACTCAGATTTTCAGTAGCATAAGCAACGTATTTGTTGCTGCTGTTAAGTTTGTCTATATAAAGCAATAGGTTTTCCGTAATTTTTGAGCTTCCGTTTCGATAGACAACATATACATTGCCTCCCGTGCTTTTGTCAATGTCCCAGGAAGTGCCTACACCGCTTGGTGTGCCATCACCGGAATTATAGGTTTCACATAATACAATACTTTTGCTGTTTTGGGCTAAGGTAGTCTGAGCACCCGAAAACCATGTTGCCAATGCTAGTAACGTAAACAGTAAATTCTTCATAGTGATAATTTTTAATGCTAAAATATACAGATTTTTTTTAATGCGCCATACGTGAATTATGGTATTTTTTCAATAATGCATCATTTTGCTTGTGGATAAGATGCTTTTGTAAACGCATATTGTACAAGGCTTATATTGTATTTTTGCTTTTTAAGGAGAAATAATTTCGTCTGCAATTATGATAAAAAATTGTTTTTTTATTTTCTTATTTGAAATGAGTAAAATATGTAAAAAGTACGCAAAGGGCAATGTCAAAAAAACAAGATAAAGAAACGCCACTGATGGGGCAATACAACCGTATCAAACAAAAATACCCGGATGCGATTTTGCTTTTTCGAGTTGGCGATTTTTACGAAACATTTGGTGCAGATGCGGTTAAAGCCGCAGAAGTATTAGGCATCGTTTTAACGAAGAGAGCAAACGGCTCGCAAGCGGATTTGGAACTGGCAGGCTTCCCGTATCATGCAGTAGATACTTATTTACCCAAACTGGTAAAAGCCGGATACCGCGTAGCGATATGCGAACAGCTGGAAGACCCCAAGATGACGAAAACCATTGTGAAACGTGGAGTAACCGAACTGATTACACCGGGAGTTGCTATCAATGATAAAATATTAGATCATAAGTCAAATAATTTTTTAGCATCTGTTTTTTTTAAAGATGAAAATTGCGGCATTGCTTTTTTGGATATTTCTACTGGAGAATTTTTAGTGGCAGAAGGAAATGAAGCATATCTAGACAAATTATTCCAAAGTTTTTCTCCTACTGAAGTGATATTTCCAAAATACCAGCAAAAGCGTTTTGCCGGATTGTATGCCAATAAGTATTATACCTATGCCATTGACGACTGGGCTTATCAGGATAATTATTTAGAACAAAAATTGCTCACGCATTTTCAGGTGCAAACACTCAAAGGTTTTGGTTTGGATGAAGTACACTCCGGTATCATCGCAGCAGGTGCTTGTCTCCACTATCTGGCTGAAGCTGAACATAAGAATATCCGCCATATTACTTCCATTGCCCGCATTCAAAATGAAAACTATGTCTGGATAGACCGCTTTACCGCACGCAATTTAGAATTGATTTCTTCTTTGCATGAAAAAGGTGTACCACTTATTCAAATATTAGATAAGACGATTTCTCCGATGGGAGCACGCTTGCTGAAGCGTTGGATAGTTTTGCCATTAAAAGACATTACGCTCATTAATGAACGATTAGATGCGGTAGAATATTTGATACGAGAACAAGATAAATTGCACGAGCTGCAAGATTACATTAAACAAATCGGCGATTTAGAGCGTTTGATTTCTAAAGTACCCTTAGGTAAAATTAACCCGAGAGAAGTCATACAATTGCATCGGGCATTAACGGCTATTGTGCCCATAAAAGAAATTTGCCAAAACTCACAAAATAACGGTTTGCGCAAAATAGGCGAACAATTGCAGCCCTGCAGTTTTATTAAAGATAAAATACAGCAAACTATTGTAGAAGATGCACCTGCCGTATTGCAGAAAGGAAACGTCATCAAGCATGGCGTAAATAACGAGTTGGATGAACTGCGTAAGCTGTCATCAAGCGGAAAAAATTATCTGCTGGAAATTCAGACTCGCGAAGCAGACCGCACGCAAATCCCAAGCCTGAAAATCGGGTTTAATAATGTATTCGGCTATTATCTGGAGGTACGCAATACGCACAAAGACAAAGTACCCAACGACTGGATACGCAAACAAACGCTTACAGGTGCAGAGCGCTATATTACGCCTGAACTGAAAGAATACGAAGAAAAAATACTGGGTGCAGAAGAGAAAATCCAAACGTTGGAAATTCAGCTTTTCGATAACCTGATTAAAGAATTGATGGACTATATTCAGCCGGTGCAACTGAATGCACAGCTGATTGCGCGCTTAGACTGCTTACAGTCATTTGCTGTAGCAGCTTTGAAAAATAATTACAGACGTCCACAATTTACAGAAGATACTGCTTTGCGCATAGAAGAAGGCAGGCATCCGGTGATAGAGCAACAACTGCCTTTGGGCGAACAATATATTCCGAATGATGTCTATTTGAATCCGGAAGACCAACAGATTATCATCATCACCGGACCTAATATGTCGGGAAAATCTGCCATACTGCGCCAGACAGCTCTAATAACTTTAATGGCACAAACAGGCAGTTTTGTGCCAGCAAAGAAAGCCGAATTAGGCATCGTAGATAAAATATTTACCAGGGTAGGTGCCAGCGATAATTTGAGTTTGGGCGAGTCTACGTTTATGGTGGAAATGATAGAAACCGCCAGTATAGTCAATAATATTTCAGACAGAAGTTTAGTATTGCTGGATGAAATAGGACGCGGTACATCTACGTATGACGGTGTGTCTATTGCCTGGGCTTTGGTAGAATTTTTGCATACCAATAAGACGGCACACCCGAAGGTGATGTTTGCCACGCACTATCACGAGTTGAATGAACTGGCAGAAAAATTTAATCGCATCCGCAATTATAATGTAAGTGTAAAAGAAGCCGGAAATAAAGTGATATTTCTTCGTAAATTAATCGAAGGGGGCAGTGCGCACAGTTTTGGTATTCATGTGGCAAAAATGGCAGGCATGCCCAATGAAGTAATACAGCGTGCCAACGAAATTTTATATGAACTGGAAAGTAACCGAAATTTAGCAACCGACATCCAATCAACTTTAAAACGCATCCCTGCAAAACAAGACTTTCAACTTAATATGTTTGCAATGGACGACCCGCGCCTGTTAAAACTCAAGGAAGTGCTGGAGAAAGTAGATGTCAACACCTTAACTCCTGTAGAAGCCCTGATGAAATTAGATGAGATGAGGAAGTTGTTGTAGCTAATTTACTGCACTTCTTCTACTCCATCTACCATATATTCAGTATCGCCGCGCCAAGGAAGTTTGCCCAAATATTGTGTGTAATGCAAGCGGACTTCTTTTCCTTCCATTTCCATTAAATCATCTGCAACTGTTTTGTCTTTTACTGAAAATTTCCAGATATTATTCACTATAGTATTGCCGGGCATTGGGTTGACGCCACCTAAGTTCATTTCTCCTTCGTAAGTTTTAAAAATATAGCCTTTTTCAGAAAACTTAATTAATGCACCAGCTCGATTGCCTTTACTGTATGGAAAGCTGAAATATCCCCATGCGCCAACTCCAATTAAAAAGACAAATAAGATTAAGAATACCATGACTTTTCTGAAGAATCGCTTTACGGCGGATGGTTTCTTTTTTACTTCTAATGTCGGATTAGTCTGATTCTGATTGGAAGGTGTATTATTGTTGGTATCTGCCATGTCAAATTTTTTTACTAAATTAACTCAATTTATACAACTCAACAATTTTTATGGCAAAAAGTTCCACACATGATTTTAGGAAAGCATACCGGAATACGATAATTGGCGAAAAATATAACGGTAAACTCCATTTCTGGGGAATCACTTTGTTTTGTATTGTAGTTGTGTTATTTGCAGTTTCTCGCATCGATTTACCCAACTGGAAAGAAATTTTAGTAATACCTGTTTCTTTTATTTTGGTCAATGCCGCTGAATATTTCGGACACAAAGGACCTATGCATCATCTGAATAAAAGATTGGCAGCTGTTTTTAAAAGACATACCCTACAGCATCATGAATTTTTCACGTATGATGACATGTATTTTGATAGTCAGAATGATGCCAAAGCTGTTTTGTTTCCTCCGATATTATTGTTGTTTTTCTTTTTCTTTTTTGCAGTTCCTTGTTGGTTATTATTTTATTTTCTTTGGTCGGCAAATGCCGGATATTTTTTTATTGCCACCGTGTTTGTATATTATTTAAATTACGAATGGTTGCATTTTGCCTATCATCTTCCTCCAGAACATTTTATTTCCGGATTGCCATTTATTAAAAAACTGCGAAAGCTACATCACGTACATCATGATAAAACTTTAATGACGAAATACAATTTCAATATTACTTATCCAATCTTTGATTGGCTGTTGGGTACGTATAAAAAATAATTAGTAGCTTGTACTTAATTCTATCTCATTAACCATGAAATAGATTGTTTTATATCAAATTGCATTTTATTGCCAGATACTTTTTAATCCCATTATTTCACGAACTCCGTTTAATGTTTCAGCTGCACTCTTTTTTGCTTTTTCTGCACCATATTGTGCAATGTCATTGATGTATTTCGGATTGCTTTCTAATTCTATTACTTTCTCGCGAATCGGGGTTGTAAAACGAACTATGTCTTCTGCAAGTTGTTTTTTTAACCCGCCATACATTTTTGTTCCTTTTTCGTATTCATCTGAAAAATATTGAATAGTCTCTTTTTCGGATACCAACTCTAAAAGTGAAAAAAGATTTTGAATTTCTACGGATTTTTCTTGACCCGGAAAAGGACCTTCATC
>CAYVGM010000150.1:0-6939 GCA_964451125.1 uncultured Chitinophagales bacterium | reverse complement strand
AAATATAACTTATTGTCTCAATTTGTTTTTTCTATTGAATATTTCGGGTTAAAATAAGAAAAGATACATGATTGAACCCGATAAGTGAAATATCCTTCAGTTAGAAATTTAATAACCTGAGTTCGGGATAAGCGTTTCAATTAAAAAAATAGTTGATTTTTTATGCAGAACCACCACCTTTTAATTCCTCCACCTTGTTAAAGTGGAGGAAAAAATGAGAAATCAACTACTTTATCAGCTTATTTTTCTTAACCCGAACTCAGGTTAATAGCAATCTGCATACAGCATCTTTAATAAAAAATGTAGCCATACACGAAATATAAAACGGAAATAGTACATTTGTATATATTCAAGGGTTTTGCTATGCGCATAAAAAAGACGATATACGTTTTATTGGGAGTTATTGTGCTCTTCCTTCTGCTCGCTTCTTTTAATTTGTTCAACCGTAAAAAAGTATATAAAAATGAGGTCGTCATTCATGTGCTTTCAGATCCAAAAGGCTTAAATCCATTAACGGTTTCTGATGCAACTACGCGAAATTACATTTCTCCTTATGTTTTTCAGCCTCTGTTATCCTATGATTTTAAAACGTATAAGATGCTGCCCGTTTTAGTACAAGAGGTACCGGAAATTGTACGAACGGGTAATGAATTGGTAGCTACTATGGAAATACGGCCGGAAGCAAAATGGGACGATGGAACACCCATAACAGCAAATGACGTTGCCTTTTCTTATAAAGCCGTCATGTGTCCAAATGCACAAACGGCAAACCTCAGACCAAGTATAGATTTTTTTAAAGAAATTATTTTGTATCCTGATAACCCGCGTAAAATTACTTTTCGCACCGGATTAATTTTAGATTTGTTGAGTTCATTTTACGAAGTAAAAATTTTGCCCGAAAATGTATTCGACCCTAAACACATTTTGAGAAAATACTCCTTCTCCCAGTTAATCAAAGATGCCGATCGCTTGAGTACGGCAAATGACATAAAAGAATTTACAGATTTTTTTAATTCGGATAAAGCGGCTCATGATATTGATATGGCTAAAGGCTCTGCAGCATATAAAGCTGTTGCTTTTGAAACCGGACAGCGCGTTATTCTCGAAAAAAAGAAAAACTGGTGGGGCGATAAGCTGGTTAATGTCAATATGTATTTTGAAGCATTTCCGAAGCGTTTGGTTTTTGAAACGATTAATGATTTCAATACAGCATTCACAGCACTGAAAAACGAACAACTGGACTTTGTCTTTTCCACCCCAATAAAAGATTATATTGATTTAGACAACTCGCCAAAATTTACAAAAAATTTCATCAAATCCAATCCACCCATGTTTGGCTATCAGTGCATAGGCATGAACTATGCTGACCCTATTCTGAAAGATACGATAGTAAGACGTGCTCTGGCACACTTAATGAATGTAGATCAATTAATAGATAAAGTTTTTTATGGATTTGCACAGCGCACTGTCGGTTCTATTCAGCCCGGAAAACCTTATTATAATACCGGCATAAAGCCATATACTTATAATCCGGATTTGGCAATGAAGATGCTCTCAGAAAGAGGATGGAAAGACGCTGACAACGATGGCGTTTTGGACAAAGTAATTGACGGCAAAAGAACAGATTTTGAACTCACCTTTACTTACAACAGCGGAAATCCGGTACGCGAGATGGTGGGTCTTTTATTTCAGCGGGCATGCTATCAAGCGGGCATACGCATCAATGTAAAACCTATGGACTGGTCATTATTTTTAGATGATTTGAAAAAACACAAATGCCAACTATGGTATCAGGGCTGGGTGAGTAATCCCGGCTTAGATGATGATAAACAAATATATCATACTTCGGGTGCAATAGATGGCGGAAATTACATGAGCTTTGGCAATGCCCAAACGGATAAACTGATTGAAGATATCCGTGTAGAAATGGACTCTACGAAACGCAATGCAATGTATTTGCAATGGCAGGAAATACAAAATGCCGACTTGCCATATATTTATTTATATATACAGATATTCAGAAACTGCATTCACAAACGATTTGAAAATTTACACGAAACATCCATCTATCCGGGTGCATGGTTTGCCGGATTTAAAGTAAAGAAAGGATATAAAGTAGAAGATTAACGAAGAAATACACATGTTAAAATATATTGTAAAACGCATCCTGATTTTTATCCCGACTTTGCTCGTGATATCGTTAGCAACATTTTATTTGAGCGTACATGTGCCCGGCGATCCGGTAGAACAAATGCTCAACTCCGGCAGTGATGCCGGAAGCAGTGCCAATGCACTTGCATCTGAAAAAGCCTATATTGATAAACGCAAAGAACTGGGACTGGATTTGCCTATTTTTTATTTTGAAATAACCAATGCCGCCAAACCGAAAAACCTACATGAGATACCCAAAAAGTTTCAACGTGAAAACTTAGGCAAATTAGCAGAACGCTACGGAAACTGGGATAAAATTTTACCCTATTTTGAAAGCATAAAATCTTTCAATCTGAAAACAGCAGATGTAGTAAAAGATTCTGCAAACGGAGATATTTTAATCGGCATGAAAGCGAATATCCAAACCTTGTTTTTAGAAAATGATGAACAGATTCTTCATACTACTTTAGCTAAAATTCAGACAGAACTAGATTCTAATACGGCAGTAAAATCTGCCCTGCAACCTGCTTTTGATGCTACACGAAATGCTTATGCCACAATATTAAAAACCCAACAACCCAATAAACGTTTCATCCCTGCCTTTCACTGGTTTGGCACCCGCAATCAATACCATCGTTGGATTACTAAATTTTTAAAGGGCGATTTTGGAACCTCATATCAAGATGGACGCCCGGTAAAAGAAGTAATCTGGTCGGCTTTGCGCTGGACATTAATTCTAAGTTTCATCTCTATTTTATTGACGTATTTGATTGCCGTTCCATTAGGCATTACTTCTGCCGCCAATAAAGGAAGCATTAAAGACCAGTCTATTACTACTTCATTATTTGTATTGTATTCGCTGCCGAGTTTCTGGGTTGCTACCTTATTGATTTTATTCTTAGGCGGCGGTGATTTTCTGGATATCTTTCCGGCAAACGGGGTAGGACAAATCACAGAAGGAATGTCATTTTTGGAAAAGCTATGGACCAGGGCGCATCATTTGGTTCTGCCTGTAATTTGTTTTACGTATGGAAGCTTAGCCTTTCTGTCCCGGCAAATGCGCGGTGCCATGATAAATACATTGGGACAAGATTATATCCGAACGGCAAGAGCCAAAGGTTTGGACGAAGAGAACGTACTTTGGAAGCATAGTTTAAAAAATTCACTTCTGCCTATCATCACCTTGTTCGCCAATGTATTTCCGTTGCTAATAAGTGGTGCCTTGGTATTGGAATTCAAATTTACCATACCCGGCATGGGAAAAACAGCTTATGAGGCATTGTTAGCCCGAAACTACCCTATTGTTTATACTATAGTCATGTTTTCGGCAATATTGACGCTGATAGGCTATTTAGTAGCGGATATTTTATATGCAGTCGTTGACCCACGTATTAAATTCGATAAAAAATAATCATGGCAGAAGCATTAAAGCAAGATTACTGGTCGTTAGTAAAAAGGCAGTTTAAAAAAAATAAACGTGCTTTGTATTCTCTGTATGTTGTAGGTTTTATGGTGCTTATTGCATTATTTGCAGATATTTTGGCAAATGAGAAACCATTGTACTGTAAATTAGATGGCAAAACCTATTTCCCTGTTTTCAATGAATATGCCGTAAAATTACACCTTGCCAAATATCCGCAGGAATTAAACAATATTGTTTGGCTGGATAAAAAATTTGATGCCGTATTGCGTGCTCCTATTCCGTATTCTCCGGGTACGCAAGATATCTTGAACTTTGGATTCGTATCGCCCTTTGGCAAACAGGATGTAAAAAGCCTGAGATGGCGGCACTGGTTAGGCACTGAGGCATTGGGCAGAGATATTTTAGCAGCACTTATACACGGAACAAGAATTGCATTGACGGTGGGTTTGGTCTCCATGACAATCGCAAGCATCATCGGGATTTTGCTAGGTTCATTGGCCGGTTATTTCGGTGACAACCGCTTGCGCATTTCTCGTGCTACTATTTTGATGTCTATAATTTTTGGATTTTTTGGCTTCTTTTACGCCTTTGCTTTCGGCAAAGTTTTTTTAGGTCTGGCAATTATTACAGGCTCTTTCTTTTTAGCCTATCTAGCAGGTTTTGCGCTTAAGCCAATTGCTTTCTTTAAAAAGAAAATGGCCATCCCTGTGGATATAATCGTTCAGCGACTGATTGAAATTTTGGTATCACTGCCGGCTTTGTTTTTAATCATTGCCATTGTTGCCATTTCTAAGCCTAGTATTTTATTGGTCATGGCAGTTATCGGTTGTATTTCATGGACAGGTATTGCTCGTTTTATCAGAGCCGAACTGTTAAAAGTAAGAAGTTTAGAATATATAGAAGCTGCCGAAGCTTTGGGCTATCCGCAGTGGCGTATTTTGTTCAAACATGCCATACCAAATGCCATTGCTCCGGTATTAATTACGATTGCTTTCGGTATAGCATCTGCTATCTTAACGGAGTCGTTTTTATCATTCTTAGGCTTGGGTATTCCGCCCGAAACACTTACCTGGGGCAAACTTTTATCTGTAGCAGGAGGAGGTCGCTCACAACTTTGGGTAGCTATTTTTCCGGGTATTGCCATATTTTTGACTGTAACACTATTTAACCTCGTAGGTGAAGGGCTTACAGATGCATTAGACCCACGACAAAAGAAATAATGTGCATATTTGTATCCAATACAAATGAAAAAGAAGAAATTTTATATCCGCCTTTCCGTTCTCCACAAGACAATATGGAGTTTTGTTGTAATTTTGCTTTTCTTGCCGGAGCTTTCAGCACAAACCATCATCAAATCCATACCCGAGAAAGTGTCTAGTGCTTATTCCGATTACGAACTGATTGGCAATAGCCCTGCGGGCATTTTGGTGCATTATTTCGGTCAAAACCAAAGTGAGCTGATAAGTTATGATGACAATCTGAAAGTAAAGAACCGCCGCGAATTGCCCTACAAAGGAAAAGACTTCAGGATTGAAAGTTTATTACCAACCGAACATAATTTATGGCTTTTTTATACGCTGAAAGAAAACGGCTATCTGTATTTAAGAGCAAAACAATTGGATAATAACCTCAATATCCAGAATGATTATTATCCTTTAGATTCGATATCCAATGCTGCCATTGGCGATGAGGGAAAAACATTTTATGTAAAAACATCTCCGGATAAATCTAAGATATTGCTGTTTGGCATTATCCGCTCAAGGGCATCATTGTTCGTGAGGTTTACAGTATTGACTGATTCATTGCGCATTTTATCAAAAAATATTTTTTCATTTTCTGACGGGAAGAACCCGATGCTGAAATCTCTTCGGGTAAACAATAACGGTTATGTGATGGGTGTAGTAGGTGATGTATTCAATAATTTTAATACTTCAGATTATGATATGGAACGCTATACAGTGTTCACTTATAATCCGGAAACAAAAACCATAGGAGAGATTCCCATTAATGATAAGGATTTTGCTTATAAAAATCTGATTACTGAGACGTCAAACAGTCGTGATATTTTTTATATCAGTGCGGCATACAAAAACGAACAGGATAAAAATGATATCGGCTATATCATGAAGACGATAGATTTCAGAACGAATAATGTGCTCCTGTCTAACACGATTAAATTCACTAAAGATATTTTGCAGAAAACACAAACGTATGATTTTAACAGCTGGCAAGATAAAGCATCTTTATTTAAACCCAAACGCATTATTCCACGCAGTGATGGCGGCATGTTGCTGATTACAGAGGCGGAATACAAATTTACCAAAGTTGACAGAAATTCAATATCGAATAATGGAAGTTATGGTGTAACGCCCTATGCCTATTCAGTTCGCTATGTCGACCAGTTTCAGTTTTATGATATGATGACTTACTCCGTCAATAAAGAAGGAATTATTGAGTGGCAAAGCACGATGCCCAAATCACAAATTTCGGAAGATGATGATGCCATGTATTCTTCCTTTGCTTTTTTTGAATCCAATACTCTGCTCAAGTTTTTATACCACGAAGATTATTACAATTCCGGAAATTTTATAGAATACAACTTGAATCCAAATGGACAGAGTAAACGGGTGAGCTTATTTAATTCAGACAAAGAAAACATAGCTGTCGTACCCAAAAAAGGGAAGCAGATAGATGGTTTTACTATGTTATTGCCCAGTGAAAACAAACGCAACCTGCAATGGGTAATGCTTAAGTATTAGAAACACTATATTCTACATCAAGGTTTTTGATACAACTTAATTATAGCTCCAACAAAACTTTCACAGGGTCGCTGCCATAAAGCATTTTTTCAGGATTTTCTAAAAGGTCTTTTACCATAACTAAAAACCCGACGCTTTCTTTGCCATCCACAATTCGATGATCATAGCTCAATGCCAGATACATCATCGGTCTTATTTCTACTTTGCCATTTATAGCCATTGGGCGTTCTTGTATTTTATGCATCCCCAAAATGGCACTTTGCGGTTGGTTGATAATAGGTGTACTCATCAAGGAGCCGAATACGCCACCATTGGTAATGGTAAACGTACCGCCTTCCATGTCTTGCATACTGAGTGCACCATCTCTGCCGAGCAGAGCAAGGCGTTTTACTTCCTTCTCAATACCGGCAAATGATAAACTTTCGGCATTGCGTATCACCGGAACTACCAAACCTTTGGGTGTAGATACGGCAATTGAAATATCGCAATAATCGTGATAGGTAATATTTTCATCGTCGATATAGGCATTGATAGCCGGAAACTTTTGCAGTGCAAGCGCACAGGCTTTTGTAAAGAACGACATAAAACCCAAACCAATACCATTCT
>CAYVGM010000149.1:0-6946 GCA_964451125.1 uncultured Chitinophagales bacterium | reverse complement strand
CCCATTTTTATTGGTGTATTATCTAAAATAGAATAGGCACCGTCAATTATCTTAAAGGATTGATAGTCGGCACTTATATTGACACGTAACCATCCATATCGAAATGTTGTTGCTGTAGAGCCAGCCAATGCAATTGGAAGATATTTATCTCCTTTTCCTGCATAACCATATTCCGTGCTCCCCATTTTAATACCTAAATAAGCTGTATAATACCAATTATAACTTCCATCAATAGGAAGCGGCAGCACACTGCTGTTTAAGGGTTTAATTTCTGCTAAGAAAGAATAGACCTTTGTAGAATCTATGTATATAAGAGCATGTGGAGCTGACATAAAGCTATATAAGCTATCTGACGTTGCATTTTTAAAACACAGAAAATAGAATTCACTTTTACCATCATTATTTAAATCTAAGCTATCACCAATTCCATATACAACTGAAGCAGTAATGGTTTTGTTTATAGAAACATAAGTAATGTTAGGGTCATCTGCTTTCTTATCTTTTTTACAAGAAGAAAACAGCAGGCTAAGTGCAATTGCACAAACAGACAAAGAAATATAGTTTGTTTTCATAATATTATTTTTTCTAATAATAATTTATTCTGCACCCATTTTTATTGGTGTGTTATCCAATGTACTGTATGCACCGTCAATGATTTTCAGTGTTTTATTGTCAGAACTTAGGTTTATTTGCAGCCAACCATAATTTAGAGTAGAATCATTCTTTACCATAGCCACCGGAAGATATTTATTTCCTTGCCCTCCTATTCCATTGACCGTAGTATTCATCTTATATCCAATTATTGCAGTAGGCCACCAAATATGTGCAGCATAGTTATATTTTACTGGTGATACATCAATACCAAGGCTTTTTATTACATAATAGGAAGAAAATGCATTAGTTGTATCAACGTACACTCCTGCATTATCAGACATTATAAGGCAATAAACAGAATCTCCTGCTACGTTTTTAATAAGCTGAATATAATAATCTTGATGTCCGTCTTGGTTTAAATCTATTGAATCATAAATCGAGAAATTAGTATTTGCCACAATAGTTTTGTTTAAGTCACGATAATTGATATTGGGATCGTCTGCTATCTTGTCTTTTTTACAAGCTACGGAAAAGAAAATGGCAATGCTTGCCATGGTGAAGAATGAGAATAGTTTATTTTTTTTCATGATTATATTATTTTTACTTCAAACTTACACTGCACTTGTGATTTAGTAATTAAAAAATGAGTATCCGGCAGTTCTTAGTGAGAATTCGGTAAATCTTAGCATTTTTTTGACATGAAGTCGTTGAAGAATTTTATAATTTCATTCATCAATTAACGAGTATGAAAAATTTTTTATCCGTAAATGATGTACATGATGTGGAGCAATTGACTAAAGATGCTATAGCTCTGAAATCAGATCCTTATACTCATAAATATTTAGGCGAAAATAAGACGCTGGTGCTTTTATTTATGAATGCATCGCTGCGAACACGCATTTCTACCCAAAAGGCAGCACAAAATTTGGGTATGCACGTTATAGTGCTCAATGTAGGTCAAGATTCGTGGAATATGGAATTTGAAGACGGTGCTGTAATGAATGGTACGAGTGTTGAACATGTAAAAGAAGGTGCAGCAGTTATTTCAAAATATGCAGATATCATCGGCTTGCGCTCTTTTCCGACATTAACCGATAAAGTAAAGGATTACTCGGAATTTGTTTTGCATAAATTTTTGGAAAATATCGAAGTTCCTTTGTTGAATATGGAAAGTGCTACTGTGCATCCCTTGCAATCATTAGCCGACTTAATTACCATAAGAGAAAATACGACAAAACCGAAACCGAAAGTTATATTATCATGGGCGCCGCATATCAAACCTTTGCCGCAATGTGTGGCCAACTCATTTGCCGAATGGATGAATAAAGCTGATGTGGAATTGATTATTACTCATCCGAAAGGATATGAATTGGACAACAATTTTACTCAAAATGCAAACATTGAGTATAAGCAGGAACGAGCATTTGAGAACGCTGATTTTATTTATGCAAAAAACTGGAGCGCCTATTCAGATTATGGAAAAATTATCGGCAATCACAACGATTGGATGATCGACCTGCGAAAAATGAAATTGACTAATCAGGCTAAATTTATGCATTGTTTGCCAACACGACGCAACATAGAAGTAGCAGATGATGTATTAGATTCAAATAGTTCTATTGTTTTAAAACAAGCGGAGAATCGGATATGGAGTGCACAGATTGTTTTAAAAAAAATGCTCGAATCAGTTTAGCATAATTTACAACGGAATATTCCCGTGTTTCTTTTTAGGAGACTGAACAACTTTGTTTTCCAGCATGGCAAATGCGTGTATCAATTTCATTCTTGTTACTTCCGGCATAATGACTTCATCAATAAAGCCTCGGGCTGCAGCTTTATATGGATTAGCAAAGGTGTCGGTATATTCGTCTATTTTCTCTTGTAATTTTTGCTCCTGGTTTTCTGCCTTTGCAATTTCATGTTTAAAAATGATTTCAGCCGCTCCTTTTGGTCCCATTACTGCAATTTCTGCCGTAGGCCAAGCAAAATTCATATCTGCACCGATATGCTTTGAATTCATCACATCATATGCTCCGCCATAAGCCTTGCGGGTAATCACTGTTACTTTCGGAACTGTAGCCTCACTTAATGCATACAATAATTTCGCCCCATTTACAATGATGCCGTTCCATTCTTGGTCGGTGCCGGGCAAAAATCCGGGAACATCAACAAAAACCAATAAAGGGATGTTGAAAGCATCACAAAAACGGGTAAACCTTGCCCCTTTCCTGCTGCTGTTAATATCGAGAACTCCGGCTAAATATGCAGGCTGATTGGCAACGATGCCTATACTTCTGCCGGCTATGCGGGCAAATCCTACTACTATATTTTCTGCGAAATTTTTATGAACTTCAAAAAACGAATTTTCATCCGCAACCGTTTCAATAATATCACGCATATCATAAGGCTGATTTGGGTTTTGCGGTAAAATGTTATTTAATTTTTCATTTATTTCTGATTGTTTAGATTGATAAGGATAATTGGGTGCACGATCTTCACAATTTTGTGGCAAATAGCTCAATAGTTTTTTAATTTGTTCAATACATTCTACTTCATTTTTAGCAGTAAAATGTGTTACTCCACTTTTTGAAGCATGTGTCATAGCGCCTCCTAATTCCTCTGAACTAACTTCTTCGTGCGTAACGGTTTTTACAACGTTCGGACCTGTAACAAACATGTAGGATGTATTTTCTACCATCAGCGTAAAATCAGTCATGGCCGGAGAATAAACAGCTCCACCTGCACAAGGTCCCATAATGGCAGAAATTTGAGGAATGACCCCGGAAAACTGCACATTGCGATGGAAAATATCGGCATATCCGCCTAATGATACCACGCCTTCCTGAATACGGGCACCACCTGAATCATTTAATCCGATTAATGGTGCACCTACCTGAGCAGATAAATCCATAATCTTACAAATTTTTTCGGCATGCGTTTCAGAAAGTGAACCTCCGAAAACAGTAAAATCCTGAGAAAAAACATACACCAGCCTGCCGTTTATTTTGCCATAGCCTGTAATTACACCATCTCCGAGATAATTCTCTTTATCAATACCAAAATCTGTAGCTCTGTGAGTCACTAATTTTCCCAATTCCTGAAACGAATTTTTATCCAGCAATAAAGCAATCCGTTCACGGGCAGTTAATTTGCCTTTTTTATGCTGTGATTCTATTCTGTTTTTCCCTCCGCCCAATAGAGCTTCTGCATTTTTTTGGAGTAAAATCTGATTTTTTTCTTCGTGCGTCATATTTGCAAAAATACTGAAAATAGCGGATTTTAACTAAGTGCCAAATTGTCAGTAAGCGATTTTTTGTATCTTTGCAAAAAGAAGAAGAGTTAATGAGTTTATAAGTTAAATAGTTTAATGGTTAAATAGTTTAATAATTTAGAAATTAAAAGAATAATTCTCAATAACTATTTATGACCAATTAACCAATAACTAATTACTAATTACTAATACTAATCACCAATAACCAATCTATCAATGTCCAACGAACTGTTAGCCTATATGGAAAGTAAGAAACACGACGAAACTCGCCAAGGAGAAGCTTTGGATTTGGTATTACAAGATTCCGAATTAAAAAACAATAAGCATTTTTATATAGAAAGCTATGGCTGCCAAATGAACTTTTCTGACAGCGAAATAGTGGCTTCAATTTTAGCCAAACAAGGTTATTCCCTCACTACTTCCATTTTTGATGCTGATTTGGTACTGTTAAATACTTGCTCCATTCGTGAAAAAGCAGAGCAAACTGTGCGCAACAGACTGAACTCCATAAATGAACTCAAGACACAAAAACCGGGATTACTTATCGGCATTTTAGGTTGTATGGCAGAGCGTTTGAAATCAAAATTACTGGAAGAAGAGCATTTAGTTGATCTTGTAGTAGGCCCTGATGCTTATCGTAGTTTACCCGAACTTTTGGCTGAAGCTGAAGGCGGGCAAAAAGCAGTAAATGTATTATTGAGCAGAGAAGAAACCTATGCAGATATCTCTCCGGTGCGCTTGGATAAAAACGGCGTAACTGCATTTATATCTATCATGCGTGGGTGTGATAATATGTGTTCGTTTTGCGTAGTGCCTTTTACGCGAGGCAGAGAACGAAGCCGAAATCCTGAATCGATAGTACAGGAAGCTAAAGATTTATTTGAAAAGGGCTATCGTGAAGTTACTTTACTGGGACAGAATGTGGACAGTTACAAGTGGAAAGGTGAAGGTAACAATGAAAATAAAGAAGCTGCAATTATTACAAATTTTGCCCAGCTTCTGAAAAAAGTGGCATTGGTTCATCCTGATTTGAGAGTGCGTTTTTCTACCTCACATCCAAAAGATATTACCGATGAAGTTTTGTATGCAATGGCAAATCATGAAAACATCTGCAAGTATATCCATCTGCCGGTACAAAGCGGAAATACAGCTTGTCTGGAGCGCATGAACCGTACCTATACTCGCGATTGGTATTTAGAAAGAGTAGATGCCATAAAACGCATTATTCCGGATTGTGGCATATCGTCGGATATGATTGCCGGATTTTGCGGTGAAACAGAAGAAGAACATCAGGATACACTCAGCTTGATGGAATATGTAAAATTTGACATGAGTTACATGTTTTTTTATTCGGAAAGACCCGGTACTTTGGCGGCTCGCAAATTTAAAGATGATGTGGATTTGGAAACAAAAAAACGCAGGTTGAATGAAATTATCACCTTACAAAACAAACATTCTATCGAAAACAATCAGCAAGATGTAGGAAAAGTCTTTAAAGTCTTAATTGAAAAAACATCAAAGAAAAGTGAAAACGAATTTTCGGGCAGAACATCACAGAATAAAATGGTCGTTTTCCCTCGTGAACACTATAAAATTGGAGAATATGTAAATGTGCTGATAGAAAAAGCTACAGGAGCTACTTTGATAGGAAAAGTGGTGAGTTAGTGATTAGTTGATGTGAAGATGAGAAAATTTGGAAATGTGAAATTTCTTGATTGTAGATTGAATAGTATTTTTTATAAAATTATGATATATAAAAACTAAATTCTGAATAAAGTGATTACCGTTGAGTTAGCTGAAAAGTTGAGTGGGTTACCTATAATTGATGAGATACGTCAATTGAATCAGTCTATTTTTGAGCTCGAGCCGATAGCTCTTGAAATCAAAGAACAAGTTTTTCAAAAATTAAAATTAGACTGGAATTATAATTCAAATGCAATAGAAGGGAATAGACTTAATTATGGTGAAACAGTTGCATTTCTTATGCACGGAATAACTGCTAAAGGAAAGACATTAAAAGACCATTTAGATATTAAAGGACATAATGATGCTATTAGTTTTTTATTAAGTATCATTAAAGAAGAACGCGATATAGCAGAATCTGATATTCGTGCATTACACAAGATGATATTGGTAGAGGAATATGATGTAGATGCCATTACTGTAGATGGCAAACCAACAAAAAAAAGAATAAAACTGGGTGCTTACAAATCAACACCGAATAGTGTAAAAACAAGAACAGGCGAAATGCATTATTATGCCAGTGTAGAACAAACTCCAATATTGATGGAACAGTTGATGCAATGGTATAATGCATGTAAAAATAACCCGACTATTCATCCATTAGCTCTGGCTTCCTTGTTTCATTTCCAATTTGTTGCCATTCATCCTTTTGATGATGGAAATGGAAGATTAGCAAGAATTTTAATGAATTTGATATTAATGCGCAATCATTTCTTACCTGTAGTCGTTAAAAACGAAGACAAAAGCAATTACTATGGCGTATTGGCGCAAGCAGACGAAAATCAATTTATCCCTTCAATTAACTACATGGGTGAATTACTAAAGCATTCGATGCAAATTCAACTTAAAGCTATAAAAGGAGAAAACATTGAAGAAGAAACAGACATAGACAAGGAGATTGCTTTATTAAAGATGTCATTATCAAAAGAAAACTTACCCAAGAAAGGCAGAACTTATAACTCAATAGATTTGAGTATTGATGATAGCATTTTGCCTCTCTTAATTCAATTGCATAATAAGTTAAAAGATATTGAAGGTTTATTCTATTCACTTACCTACAATATTTTTACAAATAACTATGAAAAAGGTACGATTGAAATTGAATTAAAGTTTGTCCCTTTATTTATTATCGAAAACTCAAAACAGAACAAGTATAAATACATATTCCAAATCAATTTAAAAAATCTTAAAAATACTAACGATAAGGTAGATATATATCGGAATATTGAATTGGAATTTGAAGAAAAATCAATTATTATTAATGTAATGCATAAAAATATTTCTGTTATTGCCTATTACAACGAACAACTTTCTCAAGACGAAATAAATAATTTTGTA
>CAYVGM010000148.1:0-6947 GCA_964451125.1 uncultured Chitinophagales bacterium | reverse complement strand
GGATTTCTGCAATTATCGCACATGCCACAGTTCCCTGTTTCTTCGCCAAAATAATGCAACACGAATTTTTTGCGGCATTCTCCGGTTTCTGCGTAGGCCTCTACTTCACTCAACTGCATCACGGCTATTTCTTTTTCGGCTACCGTTTTTTCTTTATTGGATAAAATAAATTTCTCGAATTTATGAATTTCTTTGGGAGAATAATAGGCAATACAATTGCCTTGCAAACCATCTCTGCCGGCTCGTCCGGTTTCCTGATAATAATTTTCGAGAGATTTTGGAATATCAAAATGGATGACAAAACGCACATCGGGCTTGTCTATCCCCATTCCGAATGCAATGGTGGCCACAATAACTTGTATATCTTCCATCAGAAACTGGTCTTGCCGTTCACTGCGGGTATGTGCATCCAAACCTGCATGATAGGCCATGGCGTTGACACCATTTACGGAGAGTACTTCCGCCAATTCTTCAGTAGTATTTCTACTCAGGCAATAAATAATCCCGCTTTTATTTCCTTCTTTTTTGATATACTTAATGATATCTTTTATTGCATCTTGTTTGCTCGGTTTGGGACGCACTTCGTAAAATAGATTCTCGCGCATAAAAGACGAGATAAAAATTTGCGGGTCGTGCATGCCCAGCGTTTTCACGATATCTTGCTGCACTTTAGGTGTGGCAGTAGCTGTAAGTGCCACTATAGGAATATTCCCTTCAATATCATTGAGCATCTGTCTGATTTTGCGGTATTCCGGACGGAAATCATGTCCCCATTCAGAAATACAATGCGCTTCATCAACAGCTACAAAAGATATTTTGATCGTTTTAAGAAAATCAATATTTTCCTGTTTTACCAGACTTTCGGGAGCAACATACAGCAATTTGCATTTGCCGTCCACTATATCTTTTTTTACTTGATTGGTTTGCGTTTTATTTTGCTGAGAATTAATAAAGTGGGCAATATTATCTACGTTGCTGTACCCGCGAATAAGATCCACCTGGTTTTTCATCAGCGCAATTAGTGGCGAGATAATAATGGCAGTTCCTTCATTCATCACAGCCGGCAACTGATAACAAAGCGACTTGCCTCCGCCTGTAGGCATAATAACAAATGTATCCTTTTTATATATTATGCTTTCAATTATAGCTTCTTGATTGCCTTTAAATTTTTCAAAGCCAAAATATTCTTTTAACGCGCTTAACATCGTTTCATTTTTCACACTCATAAAAAAATCAGATTAAAAATAGATTCAAATAAAATCTTGTTTTTTCAATACATTAAGATACTCAAAGCTAACTAAAACAAATGCAAAAAGCTGTTAAAAAGTTTTATGTAATTTTTACGATAATATTTACTTTTGTGGACTGATTTTCATCAAATAAGATAAATACAAGCATTATTCGACATTTTCTCACGATAAACAGTTAATATGAATTCAAATGCATACGTGGCCATTATGGCAGGAGGAATTGGCAGCAGATTTTGGCCCGCGAGCAGAACAGGCAAACCCAAACAATTTTTAGACATTTTAGGCACGGGAAGAACGCTGATACAGGCAACTTACGATCGTTTTACTAAAATATGCCCTAAAGAGAATATTTTTATTCTGACACACAGTGATTATATCCCGCTTATCAAAGAACAGCTGCCGGATGTAACGGATGTACAAATACTGGCTGAACCTGCACGCAAAAACACAGCACCATGTATTGCTTACGCTTCAATGAAAATCAGAAAAATCAATCGTGATGGCAATATGATTGTAGCCCCATCTGACCATATTATTATGAATGAAGATGAATTTGTACGAATATGCAACACGGCTTTGGATTTTGTATCTCAGCATAATGCACTGGCTACGCTCGGCATACGCCCTACACGCCCTGATACCGGATATGGCTATATCCAGTATATGGAAAAAGAAGTGGCACCTGAAATTCATCAGGTAAAGACTTTCACGGAAAAACCCCAGAAAGAAGTGGCACAACAATTTATAAAAAGTGGTGACTTTTTATGGAATGCAGGTATTTTTATCTGGAATGTCAATACGGTAATTTCAGCATTAGAAAGCAATTTGAATGAAGTTTATGAAGCTTTTGCCGAAATAGAATCTGACCTACTCACAGCCAAAGAACAAGAAGGAGTTGTTACGGCATTTACGCAATGTCCGAGTATTTCCATAGATTACGGTATTATGGAGAAAGCTAAGAATGTATATACGATACCATCTTCATTTGGATGGAGCGATCTGGGCACTTGGGCTTCTTTATATGTAGAGAAAGAAAAAGACTACCTGCAAAATGCAGTAAATGGAAATAACGTGGTGATTTATGATTCTACGCAGAATATCATCAACGTGCCTGAAAATAAATTAGTCGTCATACAGGGATTAGAAAATTTTATCGTAGTGGATACCGATGATGTGCTGCTTATTTGCAATAAAGACGAAGAACAACGTATCAAGGAATTTACACATGACATCAAGATGAACAAAGGCGAGAAGTTTTTGTAAGCACTGTCAGCAATAAATTATTACGACCAAATTATCTTGCTTTGGTCATTTTCTCATACATCTCATGTATCATACCATCCCCCAAACCAACTTTAGGTACAATGAGGTGGTCGATGTCTAATCGTTTCATGATAAATAAGAAAATTTTTGTTGCCGGAACGATTACATCTGCTCTGTCTGGGCGGAATGCATATTTAAGTATGCGTTCATCTAAAGACATGGGCTCAAGTGTGTTAAGTGCTTTTTCCAAATCTGTATAATCCACACGGTCATTCTTGTTTTTAACAAAATGATTCAAAATAGAGTTGATATTTCCGCCCGAACCGATGCCGACAATTTCTGCATATTTTCCTTTGAAGTGCTCTAACCAGACTTCGAGTTCTTTCCAGTTTTTTTCGCTCACTTTTCCCATGGCCATCCTCAAAGTACCGATATTGAAAGACCATTTATCAATCAGCTTGCCGTTTGACAAAAAGATGAGCTCCGTACTTCCTCCGCCTACATCAATATATAAATAGTTTGTAGAATTTTCTTTCGAGAACCGCTCCACATGGTTGGATAAAATATATTGCGCCTCTTTTTTACCGGATATGACCTGAATATTAATGCCCGTTTTCCGATAAATTTTGTCAACGATTTCTTTGCTGTTCTTAGCATCCCGCATGGCAGATGTGGCACAAGCCATTACCTGCACGGGTTTGTGCACACTAATAAGGTGCTTAAAAGCTTTCATCGTGCTGATGAATTCTTTTTCTTTCTGTTTGGTAATTTTGCCTTCGCTGAAAACCTCCTCTCCTAAACGCAGAGCCACCCGATACATAATATCTTTTACATATTGTGTTCCATGCGGGGTTTCATACACATTGACAAACACCAGACGAACTGCATTAGAACCAATATCGATAGCGGCAAATTTCATAAAGATTAAGCTTGTTTTTTCGGTTTTGAGTTACCTACAAAATATTTCAAAAAGATAATTTCTTTATCTGTCAAAAAACGCCATTTCCCTCTTGGTAAATTCTTTTTAGTTAAACCACCATAAAGTACTCTGTCTAATTTCACAACTTCATAGCCAAGCTCTTCAAAAATACGACGAACGATACGGTTTTTTCCACTGTGCAATTCAACACCAACATGCCGGTCATCACCTCTGGGCAAAGTATAATCTATTTCATCCACTTCAGCCAGACCATCTTCGAGCTGCACCCCTTTTTTTATTTTCAATAAATCTTCCTGTTTCAGCGGATTATTTAATTCCACCTGGTATACCTTAGTAATATTACCACTTGGATGCGACAGTTTTTGAGCCAGTTCGCCGTCATTGGTCATGATCAAAACTCCCGTGGTGTTACGGTCTAAACGACCTACCGGGTATATTCGTGCGTTTTTTACTGTGCTAACCAAATCCATCACAGTTTTGCGGTTATGCTCGTCGGCAGTAGTCGTCAGTAAGCCCTTAGGTTTATTCATCAGAATATAGACCTTGCGCTCATTTTCCACTTTTTTGCCTTTAAAACGTACATCATCTTTAGCTTGCACCTTGTAACCCATTTCGAGAATGGTTTCTCCGTTAACAGTTACATAGCCTTCTTTGATGTAATCATCAGCCTGACGGCGGGAACAGACCCCTGCATTGGAAATGTACTTATTTAGTCTTATTTCTTCTGTATCGGCATGATGATCTTTGGGTGGAACAAAACCACTTACGGTTTGCTCAATTTTTTGGGCAAACGGGTCATTGTTTGGTCGCTTGATAAACTTTTTCGGCTTTTGGAAACTAGTTTTGTGATGCGACGGAGTCGGTTGGTCCGACAGACGTTCTATTTTCGGTCTCGATATTCTCTTTCTCACCTATTTGATTTTGAAGTTCTTCAAATTCTTTTAATTTCGGCAGTTCGTCTAAAGCGTTTATGCCGAAATAGTCTAAAAATTGTCGGGTTGTTTTATACAACAACGGTTTTCCGGGTTCTTCACTGCGTCCTGCTATTTCAATCAATTCTTTTTCCATCAGTTTTTGGATGGTATAATCAGCATTGACACCGCGTATGGTTTCTATAATATTCTTGGTAACCGGCTGTTTGTAGGCAATAATAGCCAGTGTTTCCAAAGCAGCCGTAGTTAGTCTTTTTACTGTATTACGGTTCAGGTAAGAAGATACAACTATATGATAGTCGGCTTTTGTCAAAAACTGATAACCGCCTCCGGTTTCGCCAATTTCAAATGGAAACAAGTCATTGGCATATTTATCTTTGATGACCTGAATAATCCCTTCTACTTCATCCGTATTGAGAGGAGTGTCATTGTCTTTGTTTAAATGCTTCAACAATTCATCTGCCGTAACAGGTGCATCCGCCGAAAAAATAATGGCTTCTATATTTTTCTGTACATCTTCCACAGCAACAAAGATAACAATAAAGCTGAATTTATAAATTAAATAAAGGGTCACCTCTCATTCAATCAGTATTTATTGGGTACGAATGCAAATAATTGTTAAAACCAATTTCCATAAAAAAATAAAATGCAACACAGTTGCGTTTAAACTTTAATTAAACATACCAACATGAGAAAACAAACCATTATTTTGGCATTGAGCATAATAAGCCTGCTGAATGCCTGCAAACCAAAACAGAAATTACAAGAAATGACAGCTGTTGAAGAAGAAACAATTCATGAAATTCAGTTAGCATCTCCCAAGGCAGATGCATTAACTTATCCTGAATATTGTAAAATCAGTGAGACAAATTATGCTGTATTTAATACAGAACAATACGACTACCAACAAGAAAATGCTTTTAAAACGGCTAAAGAGAATCCATTATCTACCTTTAGTATTGATGTAGATAGAGCTTCTTATTCTAATATCAGACGCTTTTTAAACAGTGGAGAATTGCCCCTAAAGGTGCAGTACGCATAGAAGAAATGATAAATTATTTTACTTACAATTATCCTATGCCTGTAGAACAACCTTTCTCTATAACCACAGAGTATGGGAACTGTCCGTGGAACAAAGAACACCAAATGGTACTAATTGGCTTGCAAGGGAAAGCTTATGAGGAAGAAAATACTCCTCCTTACAATCTAACATTTTTGATTGATGTATCCGGATCGATGGAAGCTGCAGACAAACTTCCTTTGGTAAAAAAAGCTCTTAAACTTTTAACGGATATAATGCGGGTTAAAGATTGTATATCAATAGTAGTATATGCCGGAAATGCGGGATTGGTTTTAGCTCCTACTTATGGCACTGAAAAAGATAAAATTTATAATGCCATTGACGAATTAAGTTCAGGAGGTTCGACAGCTGGTGGCGAGGGAATAAAATTAGCCTATAAAACGGCAAATTTGAATTTTTCTAAATCGAAGATTAATCGCGTAATTCTTGCAACAGATGGAGACTTTAATGTAGGCGTAAGCTCAGATGATGAGCTTGTGGGACTAATAGAAAAAGAACGAGCAACAGGCATAATCCTGACAGTTTTAGGTTTTGGAAGTGGAAATTACAAAGACTCAAAGATGGAAAAACTGGCAGATAAAGGCAATGGTAATTATGCCTATATAGACAACGAGCAAGAGGCAAAGAAAGTGCTGATAACTGAAATAGGAGGAACATTGCAAACTATAGCAAAAGATGTAAAAATTCAAGTTGAATTTAATCCCGAAAATGTTAAAGCCTATCGGCTTATTGGATATGAAAACAGAGTTTTAAATAATGAAGATTTTAATGATGACACCAAGGATGCAGGAGAATTAGGAGCAGGGCATTGTGTTACTGCGCTTTACGAAATAATTCCTGCTGGAAGTACTGAACAGGTTCCTCAATCAGACCCCTTAAAATACCAGCAGGCTACAATTCAGGCTAGTAAATTAAATGAGCATGAGTTATTAACTCTAAAATTCAGATTTAAAAAACCGGATTCAGATGAAAAAAGCATACTTATGCAACAGATAGTGCATACCTCAAAATTAAACAAGACAACTTCTGCTAATTTTTTATGGGCAACTACAGTAGCAAGTTTTGGGATGCTGTTGTCACATTCAGATTATGCGGGTACACTCAGTTATAATTCACTAAAAGCTTATCTTAAACAAATTAAAATTGCAGCTTTGGATGAAAACAAACTGGAAATGATAAATTTGATTGAAAAGGCTGAACAATTAGGAAAGAATGACTAAAATTTCCAAATAAACACATAATATTACATCACTAATGGGAGTATTTCAGTAAAAAAACCTGAAATCCTCCTTTTTAATTAACAAAAATTAAGTCTTTTGTGATAAATATACTATATTAGGTTCTTAAAACTCACTCAACTAATTAATAAACTTTTAGAATGGTAAAGATTTTAAGAACTTTCTTATTGGGTATTTCCGTATTGCTTACATTAAATATAAATGCTCAAGCAACTTATATTCGCCCATGTTATAGCATTAATG
>CAYVGM010000147.1:0-6967 GCA_964451125.1 uncultured Chitinophagales bacterium | reverse complement strand
CGGTAGGCATTTCCCAGTTGACAGATATAATCTAAATCTTCCTCACGGTGCAATTCATGCTGAGAGCACTTGTCAAATACACTGCCGTCTTTGCTCTTAAAGCCTTTCCAGTTATGTTCGCCTGCTGTTTCAATTTGGTAAGCCGCGGTAGATGTGCCCCAAATAAAATTATCCGGAAATGTAAGTTTCATCTTCAAAAATAGATTTGCACTAAAGATACAATTCCCAATGGAGTAAAATTTATAAAAAAAGTGAATGTATTTTATAAATAGTTTTATATTTACAAAAATCGAATTCATGGATAAGGCTCAATTACTAGATGATAGCGTAGTTGAATATGGTGGATTAACATTTACATCTACTGCAAAAGATTTTTTATTGCAAACATCAAGATGGGTAAAATTCCTGGCAATTTCATCCTTCATTATGATTGGTTTTATGTTGCTGTTTTTTATATCTTTCAGTACTGTTTTGTTAAGTACAGTCTCTCTGCGTTTAGGTCTTAGCGGGTATAAGCCAATCCTTGCATTAGCCTCCTGTGTTTTAGGATTTGCACTGATGATTTACCCGGCATTAAGATTATTGCAATTTGCTATTTCGGCAAAAAAGGCGGTACTGTCAGAGGATAAATACATGCTTGAAACCTGTTTCAAGAGATTGCGTTCATTTTACAGATTTCAAGGAATTTTATTAATTATATTTCTAGCAATCTATTTTTCCGGAATTGTATTCTTTTTAATTATGGGAAGTTCATTTGCTTTATAAATCGGAAAAACGCATACCCGTTGTATGGTTAAACGATCCTGAATACCATTGTTTTCCACTTATTTTAAAATGTTATTTTCTACTAATTCTGAAAATTGTCAATCTCTACAGCTTCTCCTCGTTTATCACATTCACATTCTTTCCCTATATTTGACACATGCATTTTGTGTTTCCATGGTTTCTGTTGGCGTTGGCTGCACTGGCTATACCGGTTATTATTCATTTATTTCATTTCAGGCGATATAAGAAAATTTATTTCTCGGATATTCGTTTTTTAAAACAAGTCAATGAAGAAAAAACAACCGTTGACAAACTCAAAAACAGACTGATTTTAGCTTGTCGTCTTTTGGCTTTATTTTTTTTAGTGCTGGCTTTTGCTCAGCCTTTTTTAGGCGATAAAAATGCGAAGTTAAACAAAGGTGCTTCTGCCGTTGCTGTTTATATAGATAACTCTTATTCCATGGGCTTGAAGAAAGCAGGTGAATCGGGACTGGATATGGCAAAATCGAAAGCAAAGGAAATAGCCAATGCCTTTACTACCGGAGATAAATTTGTCTTGCTGACCAATGATTTGGAAGGCTCTCATCAGCGCTGGATGCAAAAACAGGATTTCTTGGATGCCGTAGACAAAATAGAACTTACCTCTGCCGTGAAAACCACAAATGAAATTGCTCAAAAAGAAGTGGCATTATTTCAGTCGGCTGGCATGAAAAACAAATTGGGTTTCTTTATTTCTGATTTCCAAAAAAACATGTTGGCTAATGTTTCAGACACTAATTATACGGCTTACTTTTTGCCGCTTGCATCTGATGAGGAAAAGAATATTTTTGTCGATTCCTGCTGGATGGAACAGCCTTTATTTACGCTGAATACCGTCAATAAATTGTTGGTAAGGCTTGTTAATTCAGGAAATTCCAATGTAGAAAAATTACGGATAAGCATTAAAATAAACGGACAAGTAAAAGCCATCAATGATGTAAATATTCCGGCCGGAAATACGAGAGTAGATTCCTTTTCTTTTACCATCACTCAGCCGGGCATACAGCAGGGTGAAATAGAATTGAATGATTATCCGATTACGTTTGACGATCATTTTTATTTTGCATTTACAATCCGGGAAAACGAGAAAGTACTGGATATAGAAGATGCTGCATCGGGCAATTATATAGCATCAATTTTTGCAGGTGATAAGCATTTTGTATTCGACCGGGTGAACAAGGGACAAGTTGATTATTCTGCATTAAAAAACTATTCGCTTATTATACTAAATCAACTGAGTGATATCAGTTCAGGTTTGAGTTCTACTTTAAAAGATTTTGTAAACAACGGTGGTAATATTTATGTCATCCCGGCTGAAAATGCTAATCTTACTTCATATAATGCATTTCTCACTTCTGTAAATGCGGGCATATTAGGTGCTTTGCAAACTAAAAACGGAGAAGTTGACAAGATTAACTTAAAAGAAGACATTTTTAAAAGTGTTTTCAGTGCATTGCCAAAAAATGTGGAAACACCGAAAATCAAGCAATTTTATCCCATTTTATCCCGCAGCAATTTACAAGAACGACAATTATTGAACACTAATTTAGGTTCGCCATTGGTTACAAAATTTGATGCCGGCAGTGGATTTGTTTATGTACAGGCAGTTCCGCTTAATCCTGATTTTTCTAATTTGCAAGCTACAGCAATATTTGCTCCAATGGTTTACAATTTTGCCGTTTACAAAAAAAATACAACTCCTTTATACTATACCATCGGGAGAGATAATTTAATTGAGCTTAAAAACGAAAACATTACCGGAGAGCAGATTTATAAGCTAACCAATGGCAAAAACGAATTTATTCCCGAAAACCGATCGGTTGGCAATACATTGCTTTTACATGTCAATCAGATTTTGCCCAGCGACGGGCATTATTCCATTTCCAATAATGATAAAATACTGGGCGTAGCTGCCTTTAATTTTGACAGGAGTGAATCGGTCTTGAAATTTGCATCCAAAGAAGATTTGAAAAATAAATACGCGCTAAAAAATCAATTGATACTGGATAACAGTTCCGTAAACCTTTCGGCAAAAGTAAAACAAATAAAAGACGGCGTTTTATTTTGGAAAGTTTGCGTAATTTTGGCACTGTTATTTCTGTTAGCAGAAATTTTGTTGATACGATTTTGGAAACAAGCATCATCTGCGGCAAACTGAACCTGAAAGATGAAACACATACTAAAAAATGCCATACTCCTGCAACCCGGACATGATTTTCATGATAAGCAGTCAGATTTATTGATTGAAGATGGCATTCTTAAAGAAATAGCATCGTCCATTTCCGATTCGGAAGCTCAAGTCTATGATTTTAAAGGTTGCCATATTGCTCCCGCTTTTTGCGATTTGTACGTAAGTATTTGTGACCCCGGATTTGAATACCGCGATGACATCAACACCATAACTCAATCGGCACTGGCAGGAGGCTATACCGCCATTTGTGCTACGGCAGATAATTCTCCCATTACACAAACCAAAGCTCAAGTAGAATATATCATCAATAAAGCAAAAAATTCAGGTGTTGCTATTTTGCCTGTTGGTGCAGTTACAGAAAATTTTGACGGCAAATCTCCAACAGACATGCTGGATATGCATCATGCAGGTGCTGTTGCATTCAGTGATATGCCGCACAGTATAAATAACAGTGGTGT
Source organism: uncultured Chitinophagales bacterium (assembly GCA_964451125.1). GTDB lineage: Bacteria > Bacteroidota > Bacteroidia > Chitinophagales > JADIYW01 > JADJSS01. The sequence goes on along the minus strand of CAYVGM010000147.1, from coordinate 3,514 downwards.
CATGCTCAGAGCATTGCAATATGTGCAGCCGTTTGACGGACTTATCATAACTATGCCTTTTGATGCCACGCTGGTAGGTGACGGTCAAGTAAACGAGGGTGAAATATCTGTAAGAATGGGCATGTATGGCATTTCTAATGTGTCGGAATACAGTGCTTTACAACGCGATATTGAGATACTGAAATACACAGGAGGTAAATTGCACATAGCAGGCATCTCTACCAAAGAAAGTCTGGACTTAATCAGAAATGCTAAAGCAGAAAAACTGAATATCACTTGCTCGGTTTTTGTACATCATTTATTACTGACAGAAGAGGAAGTTAGCGGCTATGATTCCCACTATAAAGTATTTCCTCCATTAAGAACGGAAGAAGACAGAAATGCTTTAATATCAGGGTTGACAGATGGCACAATAGACTGTATTTCTACGCAGCATATACCGCTGGATATTGACTCCAAAAATCTGGAATTTGAATATGCGCTGAATGGCATTATCGGGCTGGAAAGTGCGCTGGGCTTATTGCATAAACAGTTAGGCAAACACCTCTCAAAAGAAAAGCTGATAGAATTATTAGCTGTAAACCCAAGAAAAATACTTGGTTTGGATTATCAGATAAAAACAGGAAAACAAGCAGATTTTATCCTGATTGATTTTGATAAAGACTGGACATTTGCAGACACAGACATTCGCTCCAAATCAAAAAATACGCCGTTTACAGGCTCGGAATTAAAAGGAATTGTAAAAGCGGTTTTTTCAAAAGATAAAGTGTTTTTGAATGGAAAATAATGAACAGGACTATAGCCCCAGAGGAGTACTCAGCGGTATTACCATCGCACTCTTTTCTGCATTTGTTTCCGTCTTGTTTTTTGCCGCCTTTTATTCTTTAGCCTATGTAAAGAACATGCCTTTTGGCAATATGCAAGCCGTAATTTTGCAGACAACTGCCATATTGACTACCGTGGTGATGTATCAGTATTTATCGCGCAAAATACAAGGCAATAAACTGAGCATCATGCAGGCATTTTTGGGCGGATGGATGGCCAGCCTCGTACTGGCTTTATTCGTTATCACCTTTTATTCCATTTTTCAGAAAATTACAAAAATCAATATGATACCCGACGGGAGTGGCGTATTTTCATCGGTATTAATGTTATACAGCGCCATTGGTATGTTTATTTCACTTATCTTTGCGCTGATATTGAAAAAAAGTTGATTTGAATATCTCTGTAGTCATACCATTATATAACGAAGCCGAGTCGCTGCCGGAATTATTTGCCTGGATAAAAAAAGTGATGCTGGAGCATAATTACACGTATGAAATTCTTGCTGTTAACGATGGCAGTACGGATGCCTCTTGGGAAGTCATTTGCAAAGAAGCGCAAACAAATTCAAATATAAAAGGTATTTCTTTTCAGCGGAATTACGGCAAATCTGCAGCCTTGCATGTAGGCTTTCAACAGGCCAAAGGTGATGTGGTAATCACGATGGATGCCGATTTACAAGACTCTCCGGAAGAGATACCGGAATTATACAACATGATTACCCAAGACGATTATGATTTGGTATCGGGATGGAAAAAGAAACGCTACGACCCGATAAGTAAAACCGTACCGACAAAATTATTTAATGCCGCCACGCGCAAAGTTTCCGGGATTGACAACTTGCACGATTTTAACTGTGGGCTGAAAGCCTATAAAAACAAAGTGGTAAAAAGCATCGAAGTATATGGCGAAATGCACCGCTATATTCCGGTGATGGCAAAATGGGCTGGATTTTCAAAAATTGGGGAAAAGGCAGTACAACATCAAGAGCGCAAATACGGTGTAACAAAGTTTGGTTTAGAACGTTTTGTAAACGGCTTTTTAGACCTGATGTCTATCACGTTTGTTGGTCGCTATGGCAAACGCCCTATGCATTTATTTGGTACCTTGGGTGTACTTTCTTTTTTTGTCGGCTTTCTCATTTTATTATACTTGTCTGTTTCCAAATTGATATTTGAGGAAGTAGGTATCGCATCTCGTCCTTTATTTTATTTAGGTATTATGGTCATCATTATCGGTGTGCAGTTATTTTTAGCCGGATTTATCGGTGAACTTATCTCCCGAAACGGCATTGAAAAAAACCATTACAATATCGGCGACAAAGTGAATTTGTAAACCTGAATCTTAATCACTTGAGTTCGGGATAAGCGTTTCAATTTAAAAATAGTTGATTTTCTTATCAAAAAGTATCTCCATTTAATTCCTCCTGCTTTTTAAAGTGGAAGAAAAATTGAGAAATCAAATGTTTATCCCATTCTGATTCTTAAACCAAACTTGAGTTATTATGTACTGTTTTTAAATGTCTATGCTTTTTTGCGCATATATTTTTCAATTTGCATACCTGCAATCCAAAAAATTACTGCCAGAATTAAGAAAAACAAGGATTTGTTTAGTGGTTTCCAAAAATATTCGAAGTAGCGGGTGATTAAATTCAGCACAAAAAACACCAGTGATATGCCCGATAGCACAGTATTTTGCTTTTTTACTCCATAATAAATACCTGCAAGCGAAACAACAAATAAAATAACAGCATAAATAATAAAATCAGATTGTGCTGCATGATTCCATCGGTCTAATGAAGCATGGTTACCAAAAATACTGCAAAGCCATAGTGCCAAATAGAATAACACCCAGCCAAAAATATATTGCACTTTGACGGCAAATATTAGCTTTGGTGATTTCTTCAAAACGAGATAAAGGGGCAGTATTAGCAATGAAAACAACAAGAAACGAACCGGAATATTGAAATCTAACCAATAACCCGCTGCCGACTGGTATTTATAGGTATATAGCCCAAATGCAAACAAGTACATCAGCCCCATCATAACCCAAATGAATTGAGTACGGAAATAAACGGCAATAATACCATACAATAGTGCAGCAATAAGGAAGACTCCGGCATAATGATTTGCAAATACGTGAAATGATTTTGCCCAAAAGGCAACACTTGCCGTACTTAGAAAACAAGCAAACAGCATAAATGCCATATAACTGGCGGTTTGCTGTGTTTTTTGCTTTTGTTTATTAAGTAAAATAAATGCGACTACTGTAAACACGGACAAAATAATACTAATCAGTGTATCTGAAACGGCAGTAAGTTTTTCTATCCAAGCTCGAAGCGGGCGATCGGATAATAAGACAATCACGGATAAAACTGCACTTATTACTGCAATGACAAAAGTATAAACGACAACGGCTTGCCAGTTGAATTTTTTGAGAGAAAAAGTAGATTTCAGTTCTTGCGCTTTCAGTTCGTTGATATTACCTGATTGCCGCCAGTCGTCTATTGTTTGGTTCAGGAAATCGTATTTATCCTTATTGAGTTGCATATACTACCTAAGTTCAAATGTTAAATGCAATTTTTTGGGGGCATAAAACAACATTTTTTCAAAACAGAGAGGAGGTTATCCTCCCTGCTCTGAATGGATGGTGTTATATTGTGCATTCGTCCAAAAAATTACAATATGAAACA
>CAYVGM010000146.1:0-6975 GCA_964451125.1 uncultured Chitinophagales bacterium | reverse complement strand
AAACCTCTGATGTTTCCACTTGACAGAATTTTGATTTTGTTGTTTGTTGATTTATTTTTCTAATTTCGTCTATTATGGATTTATTCTCCTCACCAACTTCCGACTTGCAACAACTAACTGATGAATTGCTGACTCATTTAGATGATTTTATTGCCGAAAAAGATATGGAAACTTATATTGAAAAGCTAAAAAAAGTAATCCACTATCACGATACCAAATACTATGTTGACAGTTCTTCTTTGATAACAGATTATGACTATGACCGTTTATTTAAAAAACTGAAAGACCTCGAAAATGAATATCCTCATTTCATTACTTCTGATTCTCCCACACAACGTGTAGCAAAGGGATTAAACAACGAGTTTCCAACTGTGGCTCATTTAGTACCGATGTTATCCCTCGAAAATTCTTATAATCTCGCAGATTTATTGGATTTTGAGCGCAAGGTAAGTGAAGCATCCACACAACACACCACGATTGAATATGTTTGCGAGCCCAAGTTTGATGGTTCATCTATTGCATTAGTGTATGAGCAAAATAAACTGGTGCGTGCTGCGACACGTGGAAATGGCATAGAAGGTGATGAAATTACGGCAAATGCAAAAGCTATAAAATCCATTCCGCTGCAGGCTGATTTTGCCAAATATGGCATTGCAAAAATTGAAGTACGAGGAGAGGTTTTAATGGAATTAAGTATATTGGAACAACTGAATGATGAACGCAGAAAATTAAATCTGCAATTAAAAGCAGAAGGCAAAAAAGAACTTGAATTCTATAAAAATGCCCGCAATACTGCCGCAGGTAGTCTTCGTTTGAAAGACCCGAAAGAAGTTGCCGAACGCAAATTAGCTGCCGTACTTTATCAAATCGGGTATGCTGAAGATACACATGGAAAAGTGGTTACAGACTTATTTTCATCTCATTTAAAAAATATTGAAATATTGCATGAGCTGGGTTTTAAAACACCATTTACAGAAATGCTACTATGCAAGAATGCTTACGAAATTGAAGACTATTGCAAAAACTGGGAAAATAAAAGAGATGCATATTTGTATGATATTGATGGTGTAGTCATAAAAGTAAACAGTCTGCAATTGCAACAAGTCATCGGAAGAACCTCGCACCATCCGAAATGGGCTGTGGCCTATAAATTTAAGGCGAAGCAAGCCACTTCCATTTTGCGTAAAGTAGAATTTCAGGTGGGCAGAACGGGTGCCATTACTCCCGTAGCCAAAATAGATCCGGTGCAATTAATGGGTGTTGAAATCAGCTCTATTTCTTTACACAATGAAGATTTTATTTCTGAAAGAAATATCATGCTGTTTGATACCGTAATTGTAGAACGTGCCGGAGATGTCATTCCATATATCGTAGGCAGTATCCCGGAGCGGAGAAACGGAAAAGAAGAAATGATTGCGTTTCCAAAAGTGTGTCCGTCTTGTGATGATGAGTTAGTTAAACCCATGGACGAAAGTGTGTGGCGATGTATTAATATGAATTGTCCTGCACAATTAGAAGAGCATTTAATTCATTTCGTATCCAAACAAGCGATGGAAATTTCGGGTATGGGTGAGGAAATCATACGCACTTTTTTGCGCGAAAATATCATTTGCGATATTCCCAGTATTTATGAAATTGACTATGAAAAAGTGCGTCATTTAGAAGGCTGGAAAGATAAATCTGTACAAAACTTAAAAGCCGGCATTGAGCAATCAAAATCGAGTGAACTATATCGTTTAATAGTGGGATTGGGCATACGGCATGTCGGCTCTACCACCGCTAAAATGCTTGCCAAACAGGTAGAAAAACTCACAGACTTCAAAGACTGGAAGGAAGAACAGTTTACACAGTTGGAAGATGTGGGACCAAAGGTAGCACAATCCATCTATCAGTATTTTCAAGATGAAAAAAACATAGATTTATTAGAGAAACTAAGTACAATGGGGGTAAATATCTATCGTACAGAAACGGTATTGCAATCACAAAAACTCAGTGGAAAAACTTTTTTATGCACCGGTACTTTTACCAAATATTCACGGGATGAAATGAAAGTCATGGTAGAAAAAAACGGCGGCAAAAACCTGAGTGCTGTCAGTGCCAATCTCGATTTTTTGATTGTGGGTGAAAAAGCTGGAAGCAAATTAGCAAAAGCACAAAAAATCCCTACCATAAAAATTATAGATGAAAATGAATTTTTAAGTTTGCTGACATAATTTCGGCATAGCTATTCCAATAAAATTGTTTGTACATTTGCGGATATGAGAAAAATAATACTGAGTTTAAGTGTACTTGTTTTATATTCCTGCACACAACAACATTATTATAATCAATATCGTTCTGTGAGCATGAAATCATGGAAAGCAACAGATACGCTTAGCTTTCCCATTGAAATTAAGGAAGCTAACAAGCAATTTCAGTACTCTATCAGCGTGCGATATGAAGATACTTATGAATTCAGTAATTTATGGGTAAAAGTATTTGTAAGCGGCAATGGCATAGATACATCTTTTCGCTATAATCTTCCTTTATTTAAAAATGACGGCAAACCGTTTGGTGAAAAAAGCGGCAGTTTAATTACACAAACAATTCCGCTAAAAACCGACTTACCGTTATCAAAACAAGGAAAATACGAGATAAAATTAGTACAACTGATGCGCAAAGATCCGCTTAACGGCATTTCTGATGTAGGTATTTTTGTAGATGCCAAACCGGATAAATAACCCAAAAATCAATAAAAAAACCCGTGCGAAATGCACGGGTTATATTTTGATGTTAATTCAATTTATTGACCGCCGCCGCCTTGTTGCTTGCGCATGGCTTCTTCCATCATTTTTTGGAAATCAGCATTATTCGGTTGTTCTTTTTCTTTAGGCATTTCTTTTTCAATGCTTAATAATTCTACTTCAAATACCAATGCTTTATTTGGTCCGATTCCACCTTGTGGCTGACCTTGTTCGCCATAACCTAAAGCAGCAGGCACATAAAATTTGTATTTAGAACCAATTGGCATCAATTGCAAACCTTCTGTCCAGCCTTTAATCACACCGTTTAACGGGAATACTGCCGGCTCACCTCTTGCCATAGAATTATCAAATTCAGTTCCATCAGGGAAAGTGCCTTTGTAATGTACTTTCACGATACTGCTTTCCACAGGTTTTTCGCCCGTACCTTCTTTAACAACTTCATACAACAATCCACTCGCTGTTTTTTTAACCCCAGATTTCTTAGCGATTTCATCCAGGAATTTTTTGCCGCTTACCAGATTTCTGTCAGCTACAAAACGCTGTACTTGCATTAAGCTAGTATTTTGGTCAAAAGGAATTGCTAATTTTTTGCTGTTCAGTTCGTCATAAATTCCTTTATAAATCAGGTCAAGATTAAAAGTGCTGTCCACTTCGCCATTGCGGAGGTTTTTTCCTAAAACCACACCAATAGTGTATGACGCAGAGTCTACATCTTTTTTAATTTTTCCGGCGTGTACATTTCCTTTACTACCGGTGTTGCATGATGCCATCAATACGACAATGGCACACGATACGATAAATACTGTTTTTTTCATTGATTTATTAATAATATTTAAAAATTATTGTCCTCCACTTGGTAAATTAGTCGGTGTTTGCGGCACTACCTGAATATCAGGCTGTTGTTGTGGTTGTTGTTTTACAATATCAAGTAATTGCACATCAAAAATCAAAGGTTCGTTGGGTCCAATTCCACCTTCGGGCATGCCTTGTTCACCATAGGCTAAATTTGCAGGCACATACAGTCTGTATTTTGAACCGACAGACATTAACTGCAATCCTTCAGTCCAACCAGGGATAACACCGTTTAACGGGAACTGTGCAGGTTGTCCTCTTTCTACTGAGCTGTCAAATACCTTGCCGTCTAAAAATGTTCCGTGATAATGCACTTTTACCATATCAGTAGCAAGTGGTTTAGGCCCTGCTGTATCTTTCAGTATTTCATATTGCAAGCCACTGGCAGTCGTTTTTACGCCGGGACGGGTTGCATTTTGTGCAAAGAACTGCTGATTTTGCAACATTTTCATCATTGCTTTTTCTTGCTGTTTTTGCATGAAATAATTTTGCGCCAACATCATCGTAGCCTGCATGTCTAATTGAGGTTTAGCACCTGACATGGCATCTTTTATTCCTTTGCTGATTTGCGAAGGTTGCAATTCTGTCGCTCCATTATTTTTCATATCGTTTCCAATCTGAATGCCTATAAAATAGGAAATAGAGTCGAACTTTGTTTTAAACGGATTAACAGGAGGCTTTACCGTCACCGTCTTTGTGGGTGCCTTTGTCGTTTTAGGCTTTACCGTCGTTGTTTTTTGAGCAAATGATGCAGTGCTCAAGCAAATGATAGAAAGAAGAAATAAGTAGTAATGTTTCATTTTTTCAATTGAGCCACAAAAATAAGGCTTTCCAATGGATTAATCCGGTAATTAACTATTTTTAAAACAATATTTATGTTCTGTAGTCAGTATTGTGCGCAATTTCAGATGATTTCTGAAAGTTTTTTCATCATAGAGTACCAGGAAACCCCACCCCTATCTGTGCCCAGCCGAATGACAATCACATTTTTCGTTTCATTTATCATCATAATCTGACCTCCAAAACCGGCTGCATAATAGACATTTGAACTATTATCGTCATGTGCATAGTACCAACCCAGGCAATATTTTTCTTCTTCACTACTTCGGTGTAAAGTGTTATCACAGTAATGAAACCAATTTTTGGGCAAGATTTGCTTTTTCCTGAAATTCCCGTTGTGCGCAACCATCATCCCGAATTTAGCCAAATCACGCGCCGACATATTCAAACCTCCATAATATTTTGGGGAGCGATGAATTTTGCTATCCAAACTCCACGATGCGGAATCTTGAGCACCTATTTTATTCCAGATTTCATCGTAAAAGAAATCTATGATTTTTTTGTGTTTGCCAATTGCTGCGTTGATACATTCACCTAAAATCTGCGTATCGATGGATTTGTATTTGTATTCAGTTCCGGGCTGTTTTATAAATTTGGCGTGTTGTATGGCATTGGTCAGATTAGGCTCATAATAAAATGCCAGTGTTTTATACCATTGTCCATATTCATCATAATTTAAGCCCGATTGCATCTGCATCAGTTGTAAGAGTGTAAGCTTATTAAAGCCTTGTACAGGCAACTTTTTCAAATATTTTTTAACCGGATCTTCTACACTTTCAAAATACTTGTCTTTCACTGTAATACCAGCCATGGCTGTTACAAATACTTTCGTTACAGAAAAAAGCTGGGTAACATCCCCTTCTTTTACTCCGTTAAGATATCGTTTAAAAATGAGGGTATCATTGCGTAACACAAGAAAAGAAGTGGTATTGCTGTTTTTTAGCAATAAGTCAATATAGCCGTATTGCTGTGCTATGTTGCTGTCAGCCCAATTACTCAACGGTGGTAAATCAATGGCTGCTTCCGGAATAATAAATGGGTTTTGTGCTTTTTTAATTTCTAACTGTGTATATAATTTGCCATCAAATATAGATGGTACGCGTAAAGTATGATTTAATGAAAGAACTAATATACTCAGCAGTGCAACAATGACAACTGTAAATACTTTAAGAAACGAAATCCGTGTTGACATTATTTTTTACGTGTATTTATCGTAATATTTCCGCAAATTCCCACGTTAAAATGCAAATTATTAAATGTGGTTTTCTGGTTATAATCTTGTTGAAATAGTGCATTTGTTCCACTTCGTTTGTAACGAATATAGTCATAATCCATACCCACACTAAACCCGAATTTCTTTTTTATCAGATAACGTATTCTCACATCAGCTCCCATATAAAACTTCTTCCCCAAACCTCTGTCATAATAATCGTCGGCCGTATATCCTCCGATTTTCAAAGCAGGCTCAATTTGAAGGCATTTGTTTTTCAGCAATTCGAAAACATAGGAAAAGCGGGCAGATACAAGAAAAAACATGGAGCTTCTGGTTGAAAGCAGGTTTCCCATATTCTTATCTTTCTTGTATTGTTTAATTGTAAAAAACTGATAGCTCATTCCCATATACAGGTTATTCCAGAAATTAGCGGTTAGCCAAAACTGGATATTACCAATTTTGTTTGTCGTATAGAAATTGGTAGTGGTATTTCTGTTTACCCAAACAGGAGCTGAATCCGCTACGGGATAATAACTGTCATTAAAATGATCTCTTTCTGTAATAATTGGTGAGATATATCCGTAATCCATACCAATCATGAAGCGCACTCTGGAAAAATCGTATTTTATTTTTTTAGGCTTGCTTGTCTGCTGTACAACTAAAGAAGAATCTTGTGCCATGACAACTTGAAAAGCAAAAACAAGTAATATTCCTAAAAAAAATCTCATTGGGATAAAAATAAAAAATCCCGACGAATAAGTCGGGATTTTTTTCTGTTTCAGCTTATTATTCTTTTATAAACTTCGACTGGTATTTAACGCCTGCTTCTGCATTTTGCAAGTTAATAATATATAATCCTTTTGCATAATCGTCTGCAGAAATTGTAATGGTATTGATACCTGCTTTCATCTGATAGGCATTATCCAACATTAATTGACCGATTGTATTGAATATTGAAAGTACAGCATTTTGATCTTTACTTGCCTGATACACAATATTGACTTCACCTTTTGTCGGATTTGGATAAATATTTACAATTCCCTCATTAGCGTTAGTTTCAGCTACTTTTATCAGTATTTTATCTGAATAATCAAACGTACCGTCCAAATCAATCATTTTAAGACGATAATAATTATTGCCAATAAACGGATTATTATCAATAAGTTGATAGGTACGTGGCGTTGTGCTGTTGCCTGCTGCAGGTTTTTCACCAATATAGCTAAAGCTGAATCCGTCAGTTGATTTTTCTACTTCAAATTTAGACGTATTTATTTCTGAAGAAGTAATCCAATCTATGACATTGGCATTGCCGTCGTTATATCCGGT
>CAYVGM010000145.1:0-7009 GCA_964451125.1 uncultured Chitinophagales bacterium | reverse complement strand
TTGGAATATTCGTTTTTCAGCCTCGCAAACATAGGACGTGTTGCCGATGAATACAGTAATCTCAAATTCGACCAGTAATCAAAATCATCTTTGGCGTAATTCATATCCAACTCGCATTTAGACGCACCAAATACACTTTTCGCTTTCAACTCTCTGTTGGCAGACAGCTGCTCTGCCGCTAAGTAGTAGCGCTTAGGCTTGGCTACGTCATTCACAAAATACACACCGCTACCACCGTGGTAGTTGTAAGGCGTTTTGAGCGGCAAAACAGTGGTAGCATCATACGAATAGATATAGGAAAGATAGTAGTTGTCGGGCTCGTAGTAGAGAATATTTCTGAAATAGCCCCACGGCGAAATATTATAATAAAAATTACCCAACAAGAAGTTGGCTTTCGCGCTGTTTTCATCCTTACCGTTTGCCATTTTTTTCAGCTCTAAAAGCGCTTTTACCACATCTTTTTTAGTCATGATTTCTTTAATAAAATCAAAAGCTTTATATGTTTTATCGGTCATGGCTTTTTCAATAGAAATATCGAAATAAGGTTTAATCCCGGTACTGAAAATTTGTGCCGGGATATTGCTGTATCCGTTAAATTTTCCTTCTTTTTCTATCGCTATATTTTTGTCATAATCCCACTCATGCAGTTTCAAAAAGGCATAATTATCCGGCACTTTCTCATACCATTTCAACGCGTTTTCCAAGTCGTCGTTTTTAAAATAATACGAGCCCTTCAGTTCATTTAATGCTGTCATCGGGCTTCCGCTTTTACTGATTTTTTCGAGCAAGAATTTTTCAATATCATTCTTATTCGGTTGCTGTACAAAATTCATCAAATCATCAATGATTTTCACATCTAACGAAGTATATAATCCAGATAAATCATTATGACATAAAAATGCTTTGGCATAGTTTTTTTGTGCAAGATATTTATGTCCCATCACCTCCCAAATATATTTTTGTTCAAATTCATCTTTATTATTGACATAGCGTTTATACACTTCATTTTCTACAGTTTGATCAATGGTTTTTTGTTGAGCCAGATATGCCGAAAATGCCGTTCTGTTTTTTTGCTCCAGAATAAGTTCTTCATTACTTTTTATGGCTTCGGCTATGCTTTGTGCTTTGGCATAATTGCCCGACATGAAATATAAATGCGCCAAATAAACTTGCCAAAAAGCTGTGCGTTTTAGCTTGTTTTCTTTCAGCATTTTTTCTACAAAAAGTATATCATTCTGCAAATTGGTTTTCAATGTAGCAGAAGGATTTAAAAACGTTTGTTTTGTTGCATATTGCTGGGGCAACTCTAAAATACTGCGTTCTAATTTATTGAGTTCCCGTACAGCCAACAATTCCAACGCTGTCGAATTGGGCGAAACCGCATAAATGTTTTTCATCTCAGCAAGGTGATTGGCAAATGAGTGGTAACCGCGCAATAAAAAAATAGTAGCTTTCTCTTCCGGCGTTTTGCAAAGTAATAATGCCTTATTGAAATTCATCTGGTCTGATATCGCAAAGCTGGAATAAGCCGAAATTTTTCTGTCAGGTGTATTAGCAAAAACACGCACATAATCATAAGCTGCAAGGTCAAATTTTTTCTGGTTAAAGAGTGCGCCTGCTTTCTGCTCCATGGCGTAGTAATAGAGTAAAGATTTATCATTGAGCGGCTCTACATACGTTTTGAAATAGCGCACAGCGTCGTCGTTAAAACCACCGTAATGCGACAAGCGAACCAACTGATACGCAATACGAAGTTTGATAGATGTATTTTGCGTGGAAGCATAAAGTTGGTTACCATCTTTGGCAATTGACATAAAATTTGCTTTAGGCAATTTAGTTCTTGTTTCCACATATTGCCATTCATTGTCTTCGCGATTAATTTTTACGGCATATGGCTCACAAGCTTTGGCAAACAGCAAATATTTCAATGCTTCAGTGCCTTTTGGGGCTAACAACTCAGGATGTTGTAATTTTTTGTTTTCTTTGGCAACAGATTGAGAAGAAAGTATGCGCGAAAGCTCATTTACTTTGGAATCATAAACCAGATAATGCAAATCTGCTTCAGCAATTTGATTATCAAAATATTTTTTCCATTCCAAAATATTATAATCGGTATTGATTGTATCCAAACTGCGCATACCCGGCGACCAGTAGTCTTCTTTATAATAGATATTATCGTATGTAAGCAAGAATGGAATCAAGTTTTTATCAGCAATCAGTTCCTGATTGAATAAGTTGAAAAAGGATTCATCTTCAGAATACCATGAGCAGGCATTTACTGAAGAAAAAAAGGCAAGAAAAAAAGCAAATGACAACAGATAATTTTTCATAACTCGGGATTTGAGATTGATTTTAATTGTTTTATGGAATAATGTACCAAATTTGATGAATCTAACTGAAAAAACAAGGTATTTAGTTCCCTGTTTTTATATTTTTTTGAAAAATGACGACTTGCAGTTAATAATTGTTCCGGTGTAATTTCTTCTACTTTGATTTTATAGTTTTTATACAGATAAATATTCATCCAGTAGGTATCTTTTTTCACCAAATAAAAATTATTTCCCAGCGGTAAAAAAAGAGTAGTATCTGTCATATTTTCTGTTCGGATTCCGTTCAGCAGTTTTTTTTGATTATAGCCATTATCCAAGATTGCCCAACTATACACGGGCAATGCCAAATTTAGTTTCAATGGATATTTATGTAGATTTTTCAGATAATTATCAGCTATAGAATTTTCTAAAATTGAATTTTGCATATTAAATTCCAATGGACTGCTTGTTGCATAATACATCAATACGCCTTCCTCAACAGGAGGAACTCCGGTTATTTGTACATCTTTTACCTGATGCATACGAATAGTTGCCGAGAAACGGATTTGGGGTTTCAGCTTTTTGCATTGATTTAAAAACTCAAAATAATTATTTCGAGTAGATGCCGTCCAATCGCAATCAAATTGTATTTCGTTTGTTTTTTTAGATGAAAGCTTGAGATACATAAATTCAATTTCTTTTATCACATGATGTGCCAGCAAATCTATATCTGGATAACTCAGATTTTTAAAAGTTCGGTTAGTGATAAATACGACGGGAGTAATAGCATGCTCCATGTCTTTAGCTATTACACTAAGATGCGCCACCGGAGCTGGTTTGTCTTTTTGTAAATCAATATCAAAAAAACGGACATACAGTTTTTTTACACCTAAATGCTCCATATACTTGTTAGAAGTACTGTCTAAACAGAAGTTTGTTTTCCAGTAATAAAAGGAAGTTTCTCGTTTAGGAGTGCAAGAAACAAACATCAAGAACAATATGCTGATCATCAAAAAACGCATAGCAATCAATACGACAAATATAATTAAACGTTCACAGAAAAAAATGAGTATTTTATGGTATTTACAGAGAATATGATGAATATTCAGAATTATTTTTACCTTGTAAAATTCAAATTGTATTTGAATTTTACAAGGATAAATAGTATATTAGCAGTATGATTACACGTGCCATAGAAAAGTCAATACTTCAATTATTGAAGTCATTTCCGGCTATAGCGATATTGGGACCACGTCAGGTAGGCAAGACTACGCTTACAAAATTAGTCAGTCATAAAATAAAAAAGAAATCGCATTATTTAGATTTAGAACGCAATAGCCATTACAATCACTTAGCACTAAATGCAGAGAACTATTTGGGTGCTTATAAGAATGAATGTGTGATTATTGATGAAATCCAACGACTGCCGGAGATATTTGTATTATTGCGTGCATTGATAGATGAAAAGCGAACTCCGACCCGATTTATTTTAACTGGTTCTGCATCACCTGAATTATTAAAAGGTGCATCTGAAAGCCTGGCAGGCAGAATCAGTTATTGCCATTTATTTCCCATAGGCTTACACGAAATTCCGGAAAATATAAGTTTGATGCAGCATTGGATACGAGGTGGATTTCCACAGCATCTGCTTGCCAAAAACCGAGTGACGCGACATGCATGGATGAGCTCCTTTATTACTACCTATATTGAACGTGATTTACCATTTATTTTTGATGTAAAATTTTCTGCCGTAGTCATGCGCAAATTATGGAGCATGCTGGCACAACAACAAGGCAATTTACTGAATGCTGAGAATCTGGGGCGTTCTTTAGATATTACCGGTACCACATTAAAACGTTATTTGGATTATTTAGAAGGCTCATTTATAATCACGCGGTTACAGCCTTTTTATGTGAATATCGGCAAGAGATTAGTAAAATCTCCGAAAGTATATATAAACGACACGGGTATCTTGCATTTCTTATTATCTATTGAAGATGAAAAGCAGTTAGTCAATCACCCCAACTTGGGTGCTTCCTGGGAGGGTTATGTTATCAGCCAGATATTATATGCCAAAGATCCGCGTATAGACTTATATTTCTACAGAACACAATCCGGTGCGGAATGCGACTTAATATTGGCACGCGGCCATGTCGTAATAGCTTGTATCGAAATTAAATACAGCAACAATCCTACGCTCAGCAAAGGTTTTTATCAATCTATTGAAGATCTGGATTGCAAGAAAAACTATATCATCATTCCGGAAGAAGTGGACTATGTGTATCGTCCCGGAATACGGATTTGCGGCATTAAAACATTCTTAAAAAAACAATTATATAAATTAAAATAACATTGTAAAATTCAAATCGCATTTGAATTTTACAAGGATGAAATTTTATGGTGTATTCATCATATTCCATAGCACATCCTTTAATTTCTGTATATTTTGACCGGTATGTGATGAAAAGAAAACATGCGGTATTTTTTTAGGCAATTCTTTTTTCAGCATCGAAATTAATTCATCATCCAACAAATCTGATTTTGAAATTCCAATGACGCGTGGTTTATTCTGGAGTTCTTTATTGTATAATTTTAGTTCTTTTTCCAGCACTTTATATTCTTTTTTAATATCATTGCTGTCGGCAGGAATCAAAAACAGCAGACACGAATTTCTTTCGATATGCCGTAAAAATCGCACGCCTAAGCCCTTACCGGCGTGTGCCCCTTCGATGATGCCCGGAATATCTGCCATAATAAACGAACGGTTATCGCGATATGCTACTACACCTAAATTGGGCACTAATGTAGTAAATGGATAATTGGCAATTTCTGGTTTAGCTGCACTGAGTACACTTAATAAGGTAGATTTTCCGGCATTTGGAAAGCCCACCAAACCCACATCGGCTAATACTTTTAATTCTAAGATTTTCCATCCCTCGCTACCTTCCTCTCCGGGCTGGGCGTAGCGTGGTGTTTGATTCACTGCAGTCTTGAAATGATTATTACCTAAACCTCCCCGACCTCCGGTAAGCCAGACTATTTCTTGCCCATCTTCTAAAATTTCAGCTTCTTTTTCATCCGTTTCTGCATCTTTTGCGATAGTGCCTAAAGGTACTTCTAAAATGATATCTATACCGTCTTTTCCTTTACGCAGTCCTCCTTCTCCCCCATTGCCATTATCGGCATGTATATGCTTGCGATATTTCAAATGGAGTAAAGTCCAAAGTTGTTTATTGCCTCTCAAAATGATACTACCTCCTTTGCCGCCATCGCCACCATCGGGACCACCTTTGGGGACATATTTTTCTCTTCTAAAATGAACAGAACCTGCTCCGCCATTTCCTGAACGTAGAAATATTTTGACGTAATCAATAAAATTAGAATCCATTGCAGTAAAGATAACGGAATTAAAGGTGGAGTTTTATTTTATTAGAAAAATAGTTTAGGCTATTTTATCTATTTCTGTTTTCAGTAAATCAAATATTTCATCAATTGTACCAATTCCATATACTGCCGTAAATTTTTCGGCAGCTTTATAATAGTCTGCCAATTGTGCAGTTTCTTTCAAATAAACTTTAAAACGATTTCTAATAATTGTTTCATCCAAGTCATCTGCCCTGCCTGATGTTTTGCCTCTTTCTTTTATTCGAGCCACAATTTCATCTTCCAATACTTCAAGTGCCAAGACCATTGATATGGAAGTATTTTTTAAGTCGAGCAACTTATCCAATGCTTCAGCTTGGGGTTGAGTGCGAGGGAATCCGTCGAAAATAAAGCCTTTTACTTTTCCGGCATATTCATCTAATTTATTAGAAAGCATACCAATAGTAACTTCATCCGGCACAAGTTCGCCTTTGTCCATATATTTTTTGGCTTCCATCCCCAGAGGAGTTTCATTTTTCAATTCAGAGCGAAACAAATCCCCTGTAGAGATATGATACAAATTAAAAGCTTCTGCAATTTTTACGGCTTGAGTACCTTTTCCGCTTCCAGGAGGACCAAATAAAATTAAATTTAACATGAAATAAAAATAAGTGTACAAAGATAAGCAGTTTACAACGACTATATGAGGGCAAGAGCCTTTAATTTTTACAGATATGACAATTTGGTAAAGTTTGCCAAATAAGCCTCCAAAGTAAATAATTTACTTCTTAATATTAACTTCATAAACGCTTGCAACCTATTGGGAAATGTTACTATCTTTATAGTACGCAACACCATTTTTAGTTTAGTATGATTCGTATTTACTTTGCAATTGTCTTCTTATTATTCTCCGTATTCTCGAATGCACAGAATCCGCGTATTAAAATAGATTATAAAGTACAGAGAGGAACAATCAAGAGTTTTAATACTTCTACTATGTTATTGGGTATTACAGGAGGAGCCTGTACGGAATCTGGAACTATAGAAATTAGAGTCCATGCAAGATTTAAATCTAATTCCGGACCGGCAAATGGCAGTAATGGCTCTTATGCAGCAACAAATACTTGCCCTAGCGGTACTTGTGCAACTTGTGCAACAGGTGATGCAGCGGGCTGGAGCTGTGAACAAAGATGTGAAAATGTTACGAATGGTGCAAATGGTGTATGTGGAACATGGATACCAAATGGCTCTCAAAACGCTTCTTATCCGGGTGATCCCGGCTATGTTGACAGCAGTGCTTATCCGAGTAATGATATTTTGGAAGTACAGATGAAAGG
>CAYVGM010000144.1:0-7014 GCA_964451125.1 uncultured Chitinophagales bacterium | reverse complement strand
ACCCCTACTCTGCACAAAGGCGATAAGATAAAAGCCAGAAAAATTGCTTGTTAGTAAAATAAATACCTATTTTCTTGTAGAACAAATTATATACATTAATCATCTCAATTCCACAGATTTTTGGTACTTTTGACCTTTTATTTATGTTTGCTTATATACAGGGAAAACTATCTTTTAAATCACCCACGCATGTTTACTTAGAGTGCGGAGGAATTGCCTATATCTTGCATATCAGCTTATCCACCTATTCGCAAATAGAAGACAAGGAACATGTTAAGCTATTCACGCACCTTGTCGTTCGTGAAGATGCCCATCTTTTGTATGGTTTTTTTACAGAAGAAGAAAAAACGATGTTCCTGCATCTGATATCTGTTTCCGGGATTGGTCCAAATACGGCCAGACTGGTTTTATCTTCTTTGTCAGTAAATGAATTTCATCAGGCAATAATCCGGGAAGATGTGCGTTTAATACAATCGATAAAAGGTATTGGTCCTAAATCTGCACAGCGGCTCATACTGGAATTGAAAGACAAATTGAAGAAAGAAAATCTTACGGAAATCCTGCCTGCACTTTCGGGTTCATCAGCTATTGCACATAGTGCCGAAGCACTTGCTGCACTCAGCATGCTTGGCTTCCAGAAAAGCCATGCTGAAAAAGCCATGCAAAAGGCAATGAAAGAAAATCCGGGTATGGAATCTGTTGAAGCAATTATTAAAGCGAGTTTAAAAAATTTGTAAAACTAAAAGAATTGTCCTGAGTGGAATTTAAGAACTTAAATAAAAAAAATATTGCGAGGGTATTACTTTTCGCATTATTGTGTTTATATACGGATGCAAAAGCGCAGGATTCTATTAAACTAAAATATCCACTTTCAGATCGGAATACCGATTTTTATACAACACAACCAAAAAGCAGTCTGGATTTCAAAGACCCGAAAATTATTGAGAAAAAAGTAGAGTACGACCCTGCTACAGGAAAATTTATCATTTATGAAAAAATAGGCGATACGTATTACCGCACGCCTACATATATGACTTATGACGAATATTTGGAATATTCTAAACGAGAAATGGAAAATGAATATTTTCAGGATCGTTCCCGTGCCATAGACCTCGCCGAGCGCAAAAGCAAGCAACCTTTCTTATATCAAGGTCCTGAGTTATATAATCGTTTCCTTGGCGGAACAAAAATAGAAATCAAGCCACAGGGCAATGTAGATGTTACGATAGGTGTCAATTCGCAACGTATAGACAATCCCATATTGCCGCAAAACCAACGTCGCAATATCAATTTTGATTTTGATATGAATATCAATCTCGGCTTACAGGCTTCCGTTGGCGACAAATTGAAACTCGGCATAACTTATAATACAAAATCGGGTTTTGCATTTGAAAACCAAATGAAGTTGGGCTATAAAGGAAAAGAAGATGATATCATACAAGCTCTGGAATTTGGAAATGTTAGCCTTCCGCTTCGCAGTGCACTTATCAAAGGGCCACAGAATTTATTCGGGATGAAAACACAGTTTAAATTCGGTCGTTTATTGATTACCAATATCCTTTCGCAACAAAAATCAAAAACAGAAAATATCCGTATCGAGAATGGTGCTCAAACCAAGAAATTTGAAATAAAATCGGATGAATATGAAGAAAATAAACACTTTTTCTTTTCTCAGTATTTTAGAGACCAATATGAACCCAGCTTGAGTAGACTGCCTTTTGTAGGTGCACAAACCGTGATAAACCGAATTGAAGTATGGGTAACGAATAAGACCAGACAAACAGAAAACGTACGTGATGTGGTTTGTTTTCAGGATATAGGTGAGCCTAACAAAGTATATAACCCTACCATTCTGGGAGGCTCAGGCAATGCCTATCCTGATAATAATTCTAATGGACTTTATGGTATTATTACACATAGTGCCGATGCTGCTAATTTCAGAGATCCAAGCCGTACTATTTCATTTTTAGAAAATAAAGGGTTTCAGGCGGTAGATGATTACGAGAAAACAAGTGCCAGAAAATTGGCAATATCGGAATATATTATCAACGATAAACTGGGTTACATCTCACTCAACCAACAATTGAGACCGGATGAGGTACTGGGTGTCGCTATTGAATACACAGTGAACGGAAAAGTGTATCAGATAGGTGAATTTGCGACTGACTTACCTCCATTAGCAGATTCGACAAGAGCCGAAGATCGTGTTCTTGCCTTAAAAATGTTAAAAGCCACATCTATCAGAACAACAGAACCTATTTGGGATTTGATGATGAAGAATGTGTATTCACTGAATGCATATAACGTGAGTAATGAGCAGTTTTACTTTGATATTTATTATCAGGATCCGGGTGGTGGATTAAAACGCTATTTACCGGAAGGCGGCAATATCAGTGGTCAGCAATTATTGAAAGTACTCAATCTGGATAATCTCAACACACAACTAGATCCGCAACCTGACGGTAGATTTGACTTTATTCCAAATGTTACGATTAACCCGCGCAACGGTAGAATTTATTTCCCCGTTTTAGAGCCTTTTGGTAAAACACTAGCAACAAAAATTGGCGATCCAACGATTTCTTCCAAATTTGAGTATCGTTATTTGTACGATACGACCAAAACAGCAGCCTTGCAATATCCCGAATACAACCGCTTTATTCTGAAAGGTTCATATCGTGGCACAGATAACAGCACATACAGATTGCCGGGTGCATTTAATTTACCACAAGGCTCTGTTACAGTTAGTGCCGGCGGTAACGTGCTGAAAGAAAATATTGACTATACGGTAAATTACGGCATAGGCGAAATTAACATTATCAACCAAGGAGTTTTGAACTCAGGAGTTCCTATAGATATAAAATTTGAAAACAATATCCTTTTCGGAGTAGTTAATAAATCTTTGATCGGTACACGTTTGGATTATACCATAAATAAAAACTTTTCCATTGGTTTTACCCATTTGCGCTTAGCAGAAAAGCCATTTACACAAAAAGTAAATTTCAATGATGACCCGATAAAAAATAATGTATTCGGACTGGATTTGAATTACTCTACAGAATCAAAAGGATTAACCAGAGTATTTAATAAAATTACGGCTCAAGATACCAAAGCACCTTCTAAGGTAAATGTAATGGCAGAAGCAGCTTACTTTAAACCCGGGCATTCCAAAGCCATAAATATTGATGATGCCGGAACTGTTTATGTGGATGATTTTGAAGGAGCAAGTACCAATTTTGATATTAAAGGAAGTTTCTTGTCGTGGCAATTAGCTTCTACGCCTAAAAATATGCCCAATCCTTTTGGTGTAGAAAAATTTCCGGAATCCAGATTAAGTGACAGTATCGCTTATGGTTTTAATCGCGGAAAAATTTCATGGTATTCCATTGACCCGTTGCTGTATTCCAAAGGCAATAACAATCCCATGGATGATGGAGCAATCAACGATGCAAACAGCAATATTTATACTAAACAGTTTCAGGAAAACGATGTATTTAAATACAAGGAAAATACAACAATTACTAACCCTCCGCTTTATACATTGGATTTAAATTTCGACCCTAACAAAAGAGGATCTTACAATTATGAAACATTACCTACTGCTTATTCCAAAGGGGTGAAACCTAATGGTGATTTGCGCAATCCCGAAACACGATGGGGAGGTATTATGCGCACAATTGAGTCTACTACAGACTTTGAAGCTGCCAATATTGAGTTTGTTCAATTCTGGGTATTGGATCCCTTTCAATTTCCCGGAGCAGACAGAAAAGGGAATCTGTATTTGCATTTAGGTACCATAGCAGAAGATATTTTAAAAGACTCCCGCAAACAATACGAAAACGGATTACCGCGTCCGGGTGCTGCTACTACGGTTGACACATCTAATTGGGGCGTAACACCAACAATTACTAACGCGCTGACCAATCAATTTGATGCTGACCCTGATGTCATCAGAAAACAAGATGTAGGTTTAGATGGTTTGGATGACGATGCAGAACGCACCTTTTTTAGCAATTATTTAGCTGCTTTAAATGGGGTTGTATCTGATGCCAATGTTTTGACACAAGCTCAAAATGATCCTTCTACTGATGATTATGCCTTCTTTAAAAATGATAAGTTTGCCTCTTCGGATGATGTACGTACCCGTTATTTTGATTTTGCAAACACAGAAGGTAACTCATCCAATAACGCCGGCAGTAATAACAATATAAATGGCAATTCAAAAAGTCAACCGGATAATGAAGATTTAAACAATGACAACACGTTAAATGAAACGGAAGAGTATTTCCAGTACCGCATTCCTTTTGATTTAACCAGTTTACAAAATTCTTCCTATTTGTCTGACAGAGTAAAAGTAGATGTTAACGGCAATGATTCTGCCATTTGGTATCAGTTTAAAATTCCTGTTAAAGAATTTGAAAGCCGGGTAGGAAATATCTCAGATTTTCGTTCTATTCGCTATATCCGTTTAGTTTTATCTGATTTTGATCAGCCTGTTACTATGCGTTTTGCACAAATTAGTCTTATCAGAAACCAATGGCGACGATATGATTTATCATTGGATGAACCGGGTGAAGTTTTGCCGGGCGATAATACCACAAATACTGACTTTAGTGTTACCTCTGTAAACGTAGAAGATAATTCATCACGGATTCCTATACCCTATGCTGTTCCTCCGGGTATTAATCGCGAAGACAACGTGAGTGGTTATAATAATGCTTTGCAAAATGAGCAAGCGATGAGTTTGCAAGTTTGTGAATTGAAAGACGGAGATGCTCGTGCCGTATTTAAAACTACTGATTTGGATTTGCGAAATTATAAACGTCTGAAAATGTTTATACATGCCGAAGATTATCAAGGCGGAGCAGGTTCTTCTTTCCCGATAAAAAACAATGACATTCACGCATTTTTAAGAATAGGTTCTGACTTTACCGAAAACTACTACGAATACGATATTCCGTTGAAAGTAACGCCTGCCGGTACGTATGACATCAATAGCGATATTGACCGTCGTCTGATATGGCCTGATTCAAATGATATTAATGTTCCCTTAGACAGTTTAACGAACTTAAAACAGTTGCGCAATAACAGTAATGCACCACTCACCCGACCATTTGAACATTATTTAGCTGATGGAAAAAAAGCTACCGTGATGGGTAATCCGGATTTGGGTGTGGCATCTGTAATGATGATAGGGGTAAGAAACCCCAAATTAATAATAGGTGAAAACGATGCTACAGATGATGGACTTTCTAAATGTGCCGAAGTTTGGGTGAATGAGTTGCGTTTAGCCGGGTTTGATGAGAGTGACGGATGGGCAGCATTAGGTCGTGTAGATATGCAATTGGGTAATTTGGGTAATGTAATTCTATCGGGCAATATGCATACTATTGGTTATGGCGATTTGGAACAAAGACTGAATCAACGATACCGCGATGATTATTACCAATATGATATTGCTACAAATCTGCAGTTAGGTAAGCTTATCCCTGAAAAAGCAGGTTTGCAAATTCCGGTATATGCACAGTATTCCCAAACCATTTCCAATCCTCAATACGACCCATACGAATATGATACCAAGCTAAAAGATAAATACAATGCGATAAAAGCAGACGGTGATTTATCAAAGGCTGAGAAAAAAGATAAGATAGATTCGATAAAAAGAGTAACGCAGGATGTAACGACAATTGCCAGTGTAAATGTAACAAATTTGCAAAAAGTACGTACTAATTCTGAGAAGAAACCAAGAGTTTATGATGTAGAAAATTTCACACTAAGCTATGCCTATACGCAAACACAAAAACATAATCCGATTATTGAAGATGAGAAAATAGTTCGTCACAGAGGTTCTCTCGGATGGAGTTTCTCCCCTGCTTCAGCTTATTGGCAACCATTTAAAAAGATTAAAAACAACAATATTCACCTTAAACCGATTAAGGAATTTAATCTGAATTTCAAACCTAATTCCATACAATTCAGAACTGATATTAACCGACAATATGGCTACACCAAAATCAGAGATATAGGCAATGACGGTTTAGTGATTTTGCCTACTTACGACAAGTATTTCACTTGGGACAGATTTTGGAGTATTAAGTATAATATCACGAAGTCTATAAATGTAGATTTCATGGCTAACAACAAAGCCCGTATTGATGAACCTTTCGGGGCATTGGATACTAAAGAAAAACGCGATACGGTGAAACGCAATTTCTGGCATTTTGGACGGCCAATTAATTACAACCATATTTTCAATGTAAGTTATAATTTACCGTTCCAACTGATACCTGCACTTGACTGGATAACTGTAAAAACCAGGTATGGTGCCACTTACGATTGGCTTGCAGCACCGTTAGGATTAACTTCATTAGGAAATATCATTAAAAACGCACAAGATTATCAGATTACAGGAGAGGTAAATTTTAAAAATTTATATGCCAAATCCAAACAGCTGAAACCATATACTACTTCTTCTCCTCCTAAAGACAAGAAAACGTATGCCGATGATTATGCCAAATACAAAGATCAAATGGCAAATCTGGACAAACAAATTATCCAAAAGAAAGATGAAATTGTTAAAAAGACAGATGAAATAGAGCGTGCTGAAAAGGATACATCTTTCACTAAAGCAGAAATAAAACAATTAGTAGATCAAAAGAAACAACTGAAAAATGATTTGCGGACATTGAAACTCAATAAGCGACAAGGTCAAATGCCGGCAAATCCGAAGTTGGAATATGTATATCGTCCGTTGTTAATGCTGCAACGTGCTTCTGTCAGCTATGATGTAAAAAACACGACGATACTGCCTGGCTTCATGCCTTCTCCACTTTTATTTGGTCAGAATTTCAAACAGAATGCACCGGGTGGCGCATTTTTATTCGGCGCACAAAGAGATACAAACTGGTTGAATAAAATAGCTCAAAAAGGATGGATGTCTACGGACACGATGATAAACTCACAATTTATTCAGACTCGTCAAAAGACATTTAATATGCGGGTTACATTAGAACCTTA
>CAYVGM010000143.1:0-7067 GCA_964451125.1 uncultured Chitinophagales bacterium | reverse complement strand
GTATTTGAATTGATAAATTCTGAAGATGCTCGTTTGTCATACAGCGTACTTGTATTTTTTTTAAATGAGATTGCATTAAATGAACCTCCTCCAATTTCTGACTCTTCATTTTTTACAATTTTGGGATTATAGTTTGCTCCAATTGGGAACATCACTGTAGAATCCATACCGTAATCAACAGGATCACCAATAATCAAAGCTAAGTTTTTAGGCTGTTCAGCAATTTGGTCTTTGTGTCTTTTGCATGCCGTTAAAAGTATTAAAATCAAGCAAATGTATAAAGGAATAGATTTCAATTATCAAAAATGTAAAAAAGCATTGAAACAGTTCGTTAAAATATATTAATAAAAAATTGCCGGAAATGAAGATTCCTACAGCTATAAACAACTTCTTTAAAAACGTATATGATAATAATTATCAATATGTCTGCTTTTAAAAATATTTACGACAGATAACATCTAACTCTAAACAAATAAACGATTCTAACAACTTTTTTACAATATACATGTATTGAAAACAATATTGACAGCCATTAGTAATTGAACGTATAATTCGTGTAACTTTCTTAAAAAAAATTTGGCTATATTTGTCTCATGATGTATAAAGATATTAAAATAAGAGAAACAAGGATTGCTGTCTTGCTTCAACCAAATTGCAATTTATTGGATTTTGGTGGAATTATACAAGCCTTTACAGAAGCTAAAGAATCAGGCGTTGGCTTTAGTTACACTATTTGTAGTGAAAAAAGCAAAGTTAATTCTATAGCGGATCTAACGCTTACAGGTTGCAGTCATTATCAGTTTGTGGAACTGAAAAAAAATGACTATATATTCATCATGAGTTCTCATCATAGTTATATTTTATCAAACTCCTACTCGCCTTCTGGAAAACTTAAGGAATGGATTCGGTATCATGCAGCCATAGGTGTCAATATCGTAGCCGTGTGCAATGGTGCCTTTTTATTGGGCAAGGCAGGTCTTCTAAATGGAATAAGATGTACAACTCACTGGAAACGCACCAAAGAGCTTAAAAAGATGTTTCCTGCAGCAATTGTATTGGAAAATATCCTATTTACTGTTGACAAAAACATAATTACAAGTGCAGGCTCTGCATCCGGAATAGATCTGGCACTCTATATTTTATCTCAGATTGCTGATGATTATTATTGTTACAAAGTGGCGCGGGAATTAGTTGTATTTGGTCGCAGACAAGGAAACAATTCACAGTACAGTACTTTCATCCAATACCGCAATCATTTTCACAATGGTATTCATCGAGTTCAGGATTTTATTTTAAATAATATACATCAAAAACACAGTATTAGCTTTTTAGCTGATTTAGCCAATATGAGTGAGCGAAATTTTTGCCGAATTTTTAAAAAAGAAACAGCTCTTACTGTTGTTGAGTATATTAATCACATGCGATATATTACAATCACAGAATTGCTAAAAAACCCGGATTTAAATAAAAGCCAGATAGCACAAAAAGTAGGTCTGGAAAGTGATAGACAGGTCAATAGAATTTTAAAAATAAATTGGCAAGATATGTCTCATAAATGACCTGAATAACTTGTATAAAAGTTCTTTCTTTGCTAAAAATAATAAAATGTTATTAGCAATCAGAAAAGCAACAGCAGAGGATGCAGCCATTATTGCATTACTGGGTCAAATTACATTTCGTCAAGCTTTCAATCATTTCTGGAAAGATGAAATTATTTTGCAAAACTATTTTAAACAGACATTCTCCTTTGATAAAATTAAAAGTAGTCTGGCTAAGCCTAATAATATTTTCTGGCTGGCATTTGTAGATGGTTTACCCATGGGCTATGCAAAGTTGAAACTCAATAGTTTTTATGAGCATCTAACCTATGAAAATCCTGCACAATTACAAAAAATATATCTTTTAAATGATTATATTGGTCAACATGTTGGAGAAAAATTACAAAATGAAATATGTAAGGAAGTCATTCAACGTGGCATTAAAACACTGTGGTTAGCCGTTTGGAATGAAAATGAAAAAGCGATTCGATTTTATGAGAAGCATGGATTCTTAAGTGAATCAACTTATCACTTTGATTTTGAAAAGATGAGTATTGACTATTTCGTAATGGTAAAACAATTTAAATGAAAACAGTTTTACCAATTATAATTGCATTTATTGCAGCACTTGGCAATGCTTTAGTTGCATTAGGACAACAAAAAGCTAAAAGTAATTTTAATCCATTTTGGTTTGGAGGATGTACACTCTTATTCTCTGGCTTACTATTACTAAGTATTGCACATGTTACGGCAAGAGTTAGTTTAACAAAGTATTTTATGTTGAATTTTCAATTTATTTTAATCAGTACTTTAGGTTTTGTACTGTTAAATGTATTCTTAAATCTGCTTTACCAATTCTATGGCACAACTTATTATACTCTTTATTCTACTTTGGCTATACTGACAACTTCAATCGGAATAGCTACTTTAATCAATAGAGAGAGATTAAATTATTACTATATACTTTCTGCCCTTTTTGCAGTTTTTACAATTTTACTATTTATGAAAGGAAAAAAAATGAATACATGAATATCAGACTATCAACTAAAGGAAATACTGACTTTGAAAAATTACTTGGTCATAATGAATCCATATTATATCATTGGCAAAATTTGGAAAATGTATTCTTCAATCAAACTCAACTGGATAAAAATCTGTTAGAACAAATAAGAAGGACATTAGCTTATGAAAATGAATGCGAATATTGTATGCT
Source organism: uncultured Chitinophagales bacterium (assembly GCA_964451125.1). Taxonomy (GTDB): domain Bacteria; phylum Bacteroidota; class Bacteroidia; order Chitinophagales; family JADIYW01; genus JADJSS01. Next base: position 4,316 of record CAYVGM010000143.1, on the reverse strand, counting down.
AAAAGCCGGGAGACCATGTTTTAAAGAAAGCGAAAAACCAATTGTTTTAGCGGTTGCATTTGCACAACAATTTGCAACTAATCATAAATCAATTACTGCATCTGATTTTGAACAATTAAGAACATATTTTTCTGAAGCTGAAATTTCTGAAATTTGTTCATTTATCAGTTTTATCAGTGCATGCCAAAAATTTGGAAAAATTATGGATTTGAGATAACTTTAAGCATGGGAAATAAAATTGTCATATACATCTTAACAATAATGTTGTTTTCATGTAAATCAAAAAATGATACTACAAATAATAGTGAAAAGAATTACTCACACCTTATAGAAAAATACTTTCAACACTTTAATAAGTACCAATGGGACCTACTGTCAGGACTATATGCAGACAGTTGCCAAATAAAAGATCCAAGTATCGGAATAAAACCTATGTGGCAAAGTCCAATTGAAATCGAACAAAAATACAAGGAACTTAATGCAGCCATTCCAGATGTTCAGGATAGCATTATTTCAGTTTATCCCGCTGTAAATAACTATTATGTTGTAGAATTTATTTCAACAGGAACAACTCCTGAAGGTAAAAAATTTGAATTACCTGTTTGCACTATATTTCAATTTGACCACAACGGTAAAATTAAAAAAGACTATACATATTATGACAACTTTTAGAAGTTTTATTGCAAACCACATAAAATTCAATACTTGGGCTAATAATAATTATGCAATATGGCTCACTGGACTAAGTGATGAAATTTTACTAACTGCAGTAAACAAGAATAGTATCATATCTATTGTTCAGCACATTACTAAAGCTCAACAGTTCTGGACTTTATTTCTAAAGAATAAAAATATTGCTGACTTCATTTGGAGAACTGAAATTATTGATCTGAAATTTGAAATTAAGATGCTGCAAGAATCCGGAATTTTACTGGAAAAGGTTTGTATGAATTTTAGTGATGATGAATTGTTAGAACTTATTAAATTTGAAACTTCCTGGGCAAAGAACAAACTACAACGTTTTGATTACATTGTTCATTGCGTAAATCACAGTACTCACCATCGCGGACAAATTGCCCTACTGGCTAATAAACAAGAATGCAGATATAATATTCCAAATACAGAATACAGTCTTTACCTCGGTAATCTCCAAAGAAATTAAAACTAAACTCATTTATATTTAAAAAATGATATCTATACGGACATCTTGTGGAAATTGTATAAGTCCTTTTCTTATAATAGTCGTGAAGAAATGATTTGCAGTTTTGAATGTATATACTGCATTACCTGATTAGAACAAATATTATTTAATGTTTTTCCTATTGGGTGGTGGCTTAGAAGAACGTTCCATTAGACCTATATCAGAGCTGATATAATTTCTGTTTTTATGAATGAATACGACAAACCAACTGATAAAAAAGATAGACATTATGAAATTAAAATAAAAAAAAATCCCACCTCATGAACAATAAAATATTTCAGTTTTATACACTACAAGATATTTCGTTTGATGAACTCCTTTGTGTTTTCAACCAATGTTTTGAAAACTATTTTGTAGCCGTTAACCTTACTGGTGACAGATTTTCAGCAAAAATAAAACTGGAAGACATTGATTTATTGTATTCAGCAGGTTGTTTTACGAATGATAATTTAGTTGGGTTTATCTTACACGGGAAAAGATTCAATTATTTATATAATGCTGGCACCGGCATACTTCCGCAATACAGAGGATTGAACTTGGTTGGTAAAATGTATGCATTTTTATTGACTCAATCACAGATGAAAAGCATAGAAAAAATTTCATTGGAAGTAATTACTGATAATAATATCGCTGTCAGAACATATCAAAAGTTTGGATTTAAAATTACAGACCACTTATTGTGTTATAGAATTAATTCAATAGATTCAGCTATAACTACACTACACACGATTACTGAGTCTAATAATGCCAATCTGATAAATTCTTCACTATTTTGGGATGAAGAACCGCAATGGCAAAATAATATTTTATATAAGATAAATAGCATTGAAAAATTAAAATTAATCATTTCATGGATTGACAATATTTGTACAGGTTATATACTCTTCAATTCTGAGAATAACCGCATAATACAAATTTGTGTTCATAAAGATTATAGATTACAGAAAATTGCATCTTCTATGTTGCATTATTTGAATAACAACTACACAAAAGACTTAATGATAATAAATGTAAGTAATAAAAATACTTCCCTAATCAAATTCTTTAACTATATAAAAGCTGAGTGTTATTTACAGCAGTATAAAATGGAAATTAATCTTAGTGAAATACCTTAAAAGCATCAAAAAAAATATGAACACTTTATTGAGTTACTAATTATCACATATAAATAAAGTAATTTTAAAGTTATGTTGAAAGTATTTTATATTAAACTGCACGGCATGAACTTACGATTTTATAAAAAAATAAACTTAAAAATAAAAATTTAATTTGCGAGTACATTACTAACGCTTAATTTCACAAAATCAGTTAAAATAAGATTGGTGTATTAAAATAATAATCTATTATGGAATTTAATAAAATAACAAGAGGACAAAACAGAAGTTCGAATACCGAAGAGTCGGTTTATGATATTCTTGATGCCGGTTTTTTATGCCATATTGCCTTTCAGCATCAGGGACAAACGATGATGATACCTACAGCATACGGACGTAAAGACGATACGATACTCATACATGGTTCTAAAAAGAATTTCATGATGAATCAAATCATCAGTGGGCAAACAGTATGTGTAGGAGTTACGCATTTAGATGGAATTGTTTTAGCCCGTACTTTATTTGATACTTCTGCCAATTACAGATCAGTTGTGCTTTTTGGCAAAGCTGAACAAATCAATGATTATGACGAACGTATTGAAGCACTTAAAATCATCACCGAAAATATTATTAAAGGAAGATGGAGCGAAGTTCCCATAGGCGAAGAAAATAAAGTGGAAGCTACCTTGGTCGTGAAAATAAAAATCGACAGTGCATCGGCAAAGATCCGGAGTGGCGGACCACAAGGCGATGAAAATAAAACAAATCTTGTTTGGTCGGGAGAAATTCCATTGTTGTTAAAAGCAGCTGAACCTGTTCAGGATTTAAAATTCGGGGTTGAACTTGATATGACCAATAGTGTAAAGGAATTTTGGGAAAAACATAAATAAATAAGCAATGCAAAGGATGCTACTGATTTTTATATTCACATTTAATCTGCCGGCTTTATTCAGCCAAAATGCAGATGTGAAGCTGCGTATTACGCCCATAACAAATGATATTTATGTCTATACTACCTACAATATATACGAAAACTCCAAATTGCCTGCTAATGGTATGTATTTAGTTGCTGATGAAGGGGTCGTGCTTTTCGACACGCCTTGGGATACCACACAGTTTCAGCCATTGCTTGATAGCATACAACTTAAACATAATAAACCGATACTGTTTTGTATTGCCACTCATTGGCATAGTGATAAAACAGCAGGATTAGAGTATTACAAAAAACTAGGTATTAACACCTACACAACAGCATTAACCGATGAATTAGCTAAGTTAAACGGCATGAAAAGAGCAGAATTTATCATGACAAAAGATACGACCTTTACAGTGGACAAATTTCGTTTTGAAACCTATTATCCCGGAGAGGGACATACAGCTGATAATATCGTAATCTGGCTGGATAATGAGAAAATACTGTATGCCGGATGCCTGATAAAAGGTGCAAAATCAAAAAACCTGGGTTATTTGGGGGATGCCAACGTAAAAGCATATTATCAGACATTAAAAAATGTAGCAGCAAAATATCCGGTAAGAAACATAATTGTGCTTACACACAGCAATTGGGATAATATAAAATCGCTTAAACACTCAATCAAATTAGCTAAAAAACTGAGGCGAAAACATTAAGATTAATTAGTTTAGTCAATTGTTCTATTTATTTTAGTACATGTTATTCTTACTTTTCTTAAAGAAAAATTTGCATTCAAGTTTTCAAAAAAAATCAAAATAACCTATCATCTATTTAACCATGAAAAGCTAAGAAATAGTAAAGCAGAATAAAATTGCAAATTATTAACTTTCAGAGATAAATTGAAACATCATTAAAATATGCAAAATAAGATAAAAATAAAACTGGGAAGAGTACAAGAAACCTTATTGCTGCCATTGGCGGCTCGCGCTAAAGAAGCCAAGTACAAGCACCCTGTTTTAATAGATACTAAAGCCATTGAACTCATGGATAGACTGGAGGTGGACAGAAAAAAATTACTGGTGAATATGACCCGCATCGGTATACATGG
>CAYVGM010000142.1:0-7112 GCA_964451125.1 uncultured Chitinophagales bacterium | reverse complement strand
TTTTTATAAGCCAAATCATTGTTTTCCAAAACTACATTTATACCCGCAATCGGTTTGGTAGAATTACATTCAAAAACTCGTCCTTTGATAATGAAGTTTCTGTCGCCATACAAGATTTCTTTTTCCGTTACTTTTTTGTTTGCTAATTCAGTTTTCGATACACTGTTGTTTTCTAATGCAACATCGTATAAAGCACCCTCTATTTTATAATTATCCGCTTTGATATTTTCAAAACGTACAACACCCTTGCTATCCGTAGTGGCTGTTTGTATATTATTGCCGGATACATCTTTTAAAGTAACAACTGTATTGGGTAATAACTCATGGGTATATTTGTCTTTGGCAGTTACCACCAAAGTATGGTTGCCCGATTTTTCTTTTCCTTTTCCAAAATCTAAATTATAGGTAATGCCTGCAAACACGCCTACCGATGCGATATCGCAATCGCATGGTTTTTTGATGACTTGTGGTAAACCGTTATAGGTATTCATACCCGGAACAATGGCATTGCTTACCGGCTGATACATGGCAACGATACCTAAAGCCGGATCGATTTTGTTGTCCACATTAAAATGGCGCATATAATAACTTCCAATGTGTACACCTATGTTTTTGTGGAAGAAATACGATAAGCGAATTTGACCTTTTACGGACAAGGCTTTTTTGTCGTCATATCCTGCATGAAAATTCAGTACATCTTGAGAGAGTGTAGTGGTTTCTTGTAAAAATGTTCTTCCACCTCTTACTAAAGACAAACCCACACGCGTATTCAACTCTGCTACAAATTTCTTGTTTTTAGTATAGTATCTGAAGTCGGGTCCGATGCCATAAAATACACGGGTTATTTTTTGTTCTGATTTTGAAAAAGTAGTAATGGGTAAAGGCGCTGCATTTTGCAAATTAGTGGTCGGATACACGCTTTTCGGTTTGTTGCGGATAAAGTCCACATCGATACCTGCACCTATCCATTTCCAGTAATAGTCGGCAGAAATTCCGGCAGTAACCCCACCTTTATAGTTAATAAAAGGGGTGTTGTTGTAATACCAGGGAAAGTCGTAGCCGGCTCTGGCAGATACCATAAAACTATGGTTTTTAGTGGTGCTGCTGTCTGTCTTTGCTTTGGCAGGCTTTGCCTGTATGTTGAAGCCTGCAAATATGACAAGCAACAACAAGATAAATTTAGATAGTGTTTTCATTTTTTTTGATTTTAAATTGTGATAAATAAATTTGTATTATCCATATTAATTAATTAGGGTAATGCATCTAATGCGGCTTTAAATTCAGCTACATTTCCTTCTGTACTTTCAGACATTGAGAAATAAACCTGTTGGTCTGCAACGATTGTAAATGGCTTAATTATGTATTTGAATTTTCCGTTTTCTTCTGTCACAAAAATGATATTACAATCCATGCCAATTGGATATTTACCACCAATGCCACCTAATGAATTTGGTTTTAAATTTGTAGATAGAAATACTGTTCTGGCATTTGCGTAGCCGGATGGAACATGTACAGTAATATGGGTTTTCGGGCGAGGATCTCCATAAAATTTGTCGCAATTAAACCAGCCAAATTGTGAAAGCACACTAGCATATTTATCTGGGCTGGGTATTACATAAAAATCTCTGCCCGGAGCTACTTCCCAAGTAAGATTTCCGTTTGCATCTGTTGTGCCTTCAAATGGCTGCATGCCCGTTTTTACCCCTCCGGTAATAGAAGCAGGAACTTCAATCGGGATATTGCAATTTGTGGTGAGAGCTATGCCGTCTTGTAAAACATTTACATAAAATTCTCCTCCAGATTCCAATACTTCGGTTTCACTACTAGCATTGATACCCATCGTCGTTTTGTTAGTTAATGCCATATTAGATCTGTCATACAGTTCTATGAACTCTAATTGCACATTACCTTTTACCGGATTTCCATTTTTACGCAGGCAAGAGCCGTCTATGGTTATTTTTGTTCCCCGAGTTGAGGTAAATGTATAAGTAGTACCAGCATCAAACGTAGCAGTCTGTTTAAGATTCTCCAAGTTTGTATTAAAAATGGCATTTAATTTTGCTTGCGATGTTGGTATTGTCATGTCATTGTTTTTTTTACAGCTATATAATGAAACAATGCTGAAGATGGCTACAAGAGCGATGGCGATTTGTTTTTTAATGGAAGTTTTCATTTTTTTTATTTTTTGGTGTTTTTATTGAAATACAATATCAATATAAGGTAAGCCAATGTTTGATAATGTTGCCGGGGTTGTGTTCGAATCAAAACGGGCTCCTGTAATATGCAGTACGCCTGAAGTATAAGGAAATGAAATTGAATAAGAAGAAGATGTAGCCAGTCTGCCTATTCTGTTCATTACACTTCCCAAATCATTTAAAAGTGTGCGTCTTATAATATAATTATGACCCGCTTGTACAGTGATATTGGGTACAGACACATAAGATGTGGCACTTGAACTAAAAGTGCTGTTAGTATTGTATAATGTAGTCCCTGTTGTATTATCAATTAATTCAATTTTATATAATTGACCAGCAACAGCAGCCTGGCTTTGATAGCCTATACTACAAATGACTTTATTGGATGTTACATTAAATTCATAGCCATGTACGTAACTATCCATTGTATTTGTATTGGTTATCCCTGTAGTAGAAGTTAGATTAGTGTATATCGCTTGAAACAATGTACCTGTTGTGCTGCAAGGAGTAACTGTTGGTGCCGAAGAGCCACATCCTGAATTTAATAATGACATTAAGCTGATTAATGCGATGCCGAAGAGATTTAAAAATTTCTTTTTCATGATGTATTATTTTTTATTTGTTATGATGTTTGAAAGTTGTTTTAATTTATATCCCCGTAGTTATACTATTGGATTGGAATTTTCCGTTTAAGATTTTGACACTATGTATTCCTGAAGTCGGGGTGGTTTCATTTGCCTGTACTAATATCCAGTAATATTGAAACACACTTCCGGTTTGCTTGCGTAATACGATATATTCATTCGTATTAAAACGGACACCATTGAACATATTAGGTGATGCATCAGAACTAACAAATAAGGTGGCTTGACCAACATATTTTCCACCAATCGGCTGAAAGGCAATCCAATTATTTGCAGTATAGCTAGAATTAATTAGTACGCCTGAATTCAGGGTATTCACATCGTACAAAGACGGAACATTATTGGTCTGGTCGTAAGCATTCGTGGAGTAATCATAAAAATGTTTTTGCACTTGTAATTGAGAAAAATTGTTTAAGCTCGTACTAATACCTAACACAACGTAGTCAATGAAATTCTGGTTGACATGGCTGAGCATAAATTCTATGGAATCTCCTGCAATCACCACAGTTGTGTCTTTTATTTCATAAGCATCTGTTTTTACAGTCTGATTTACATTGAACGTACCGGAAGCTAAAGGCGTTGAACTGGTAGGGACACAAGCTTGTAAAGCAAATACAATGAAGATGATTATTGCCATCTGAACGGATATAATTTTAGTTTTCATTTTCCCTAGCTATTTTAATTTAAAAATTTGCCTACTCTTTTGCAGGTTTTCGGCTTCCCCTGTTTTTATATTTATCTTAATAAGGTTACATGACCAACATAGTCAGCTTGACTTCCAACAGACATTTCTGCTTCAGTTACAGAATACGTTGCACCTGCAGCAATAGTAATGCGTTTGGTAGCATATTTCCATTTGCCATTTTCTTCTGTACAAAATATTAAATGGCATTCCAATCCGATAGGAATTTGACCATAATGCTCAGAGAATAATTTTGTTGAGGAATTATAAGTATCGAGTCTTGCTAAAGAACTTCCAAGTCCAACATATTTTATATACAACGCACAATTATCATAATTATATCCTTCAGGAACGCTTACCAACATCGTAGTTTTAGGACGCGGATCAGAGTAGAAACGGTCTATATTTGTCCATCCAAAATGGCTAACTAAAGTATTGTAGTGCAATTCCATTTGCCCATTTGTTGGATTTATGGCATCAATAGTTTGTACAAGAGGGTGTCCGGTGGAATCCGTTACTTTTTCCCAGGTAAGGTCGCCTTTTGCATCAATAACACCATTAAATAAATCCATGTTTGCTCTGCCACTGTCCGTTAAATTAGCGGGTGTTGTTACGGTTATTGGTATAACTAAATCTAATAGATTTCCGTTTTGTTTAACATTGATATTAAATTCACCACCGGAAACTAAGACCGCTTTATTTCCATCAGGTAATAAACCCATAGTCGTTTTCTTAGTGGCGGCCATATTGCCGGCATCTTGAAGTTCTATAAATTCTAATGTAACATTTCCTGTAACTGGTGCACCATTTCGTGTAAAAGAATATGGTGGAAAATAAATCCTTGAACCCTTACGAGAAGTAAACGTTGTTCCGGCTTCTGCTAAAAATGTATGAGTTTCTTTCAGGCTATTGAGTGCTGCATCTTGCAAAGCATTAAATTCTGTTGCAGTTGGACGATTGATTGTGGTTTCATTTTTTTTGCAACTGTTCAACGACACGATGCTGAAGATGGCTACAAGAGCGATGGCGATTTGTTTTTTGATGGATGTTTTCATTTTTTTAGATTTAATTGTGATTTAATTTATTTCATTTTTTTCCCTACTCAGTTTCGCTTTTCGGTTCGGCGGCATTTTTTTTGTTTTGAAAGATGTCTCTGCTTCATCATCTTTATCAATTCGCGCTGTTTGATGATGTAAAATTGCAGGAATAAGAAGAGGTAAAAAATTACAAATACGACGTTTTAGTCTGTCAATTTGCTATAAAATAGTCCTAAATAACTATAGGATATTATTCATAATACATTGATTATAAGTTATATAGATAAGTTACCAAAAAAAGCTATTCATCCAAGAAAGAAGAAAATAAAATAAAAAAAGGCATCCAATTTGGATGCCTTTATGAAATAAAATTAATTAAGATTACGGTTTGATATTGGTTATTAAAACATCACCCATTGTCCCAATTTTACCATTAAAGCTACCATTTTGAGAAGGTTTACCAGAACCTGTAACACCAATAGTGTAAGTAGTATCTAGACCTAAATTTGCAACAGTAAAATCAGTAGCACTAGAATTTAGAGTATTTCTAATAGATCCATCAGGATTTTTAACGACAATGTTCCAGTTTGAATTTTGTGAGTCTGTCCAGATGAAACCAAACCAACCAGTAGTAGCGCTTACTTTTTCTCCTGATATAGATGTAAACTTAAAATTATTCGTTTCTGATTCTTTCTTGCAACTTAAATGTAGCAACACTAGAATGAATGTAAATAGTAATGTTTTTGTTTTCATTTTTAGTAATTTTAGTTTGGTTAAATAATAATTCTGCACTTTTTTAATTTAAAATAGAAATACAATAGTCGAATATACATGTTTTTTAATAAAAATAGAAAATTATGAATAAATCCAAATTTTTTGAGATCCTGTATACATTTAATAAAAAACAACTGCAAGAACTTGGAAAACTTATACAAAACAATTCAGATGAACATTTAATTAAACTATATAGTTATTTATCAAAGCCGATAATTGAAAAAAACGAAATTATTAATATAAAAAGAGAATATATAATATCTAATGTTTTTAAAAATTCAATCGACGAAAAGAAACTGCAAAAAATATTGAATGAAGGTGTGAAGTTATGCGAGTGGATAATTATAAAGAACGAGTTGGATAATGACAAATATCAATATCAATTACTGTTGCTAAATTACTTTGAAAAAAAGAAATTACAAAAATATTTTAATCAATATATCCAGTCAATCAGAGACGAGTTGCATGCTGAAAAGGAACAAAGCAATAATTATTATTTGCAATATAGAATTGAACAATTCCAAATAAAACATGATTTAAGCTTTAATCAACGTTTCAGTGAATATTCAAAGTTAAGTTTATACCTGAGTACATTTTTTGAAGTAGAACAATTAAAATTAAAATGTTTGTCTCTAATCAATCTTCATAATAAACTGGAAGAAAAACCTCTTAACAGTATCTTGTTTTCGCAATATCAATCTTTATATCAATTATTGACTTCAGATGATAAGAAATCTTATATAGATTTATGGAGGTCTTTCTTGTTACAAGCTAATGAAATTTGCAAAGACGATCTCGGTGAATTAGTGATAATTTATATTAATATTTGTATCAGTCAGATTAATAAAGGGGATAGGGAATTTGTTGAACATTTATTTAATGTTTATAGTTTTTATTTAGAGAAGAATTTAGCTTTTGAGAGTAATGGTTTATTATTGCCGGCTTTCTATAAAAATTATATAACAATTAGTTTGAGATTAAATAAATTTGACACAGCTCACTCTTTTGCACAAGATTATAAAAACTATCTTCCCGAAGAAGACAAAGAGGATGTTTATAATTATAATTTGGCGCATATTTACTTTTATCAGCAGAAATTTGAAGATGTATTGAGCTTGTTGGTGCAGTCAAAATTTACGGATGTCTTTTATAAATTAAGCAGCAGGGTTTTGCAAATAAAGACGTATGCAGAGTTCACGCTTCAAAACGCTAAATACGAAGATGTTTTGGAAAGCAGCTTAAACGCTTTCAAGAAATATATCTATACCAACAAAGAAATCAACGATTCGTATGCTACTAACTACAAGAATTTCTATAAGGTACTCAATAAAATTATCAGCATCACGAAAGATGAATATGAAAACTACTCCAATGAAATAAAACTACTAAAACCGTTACCTGAATTAGAATGGCTCTTGTCTTTCATGAAAAGAAAATATCAGTAAGCCATTTCATAAATGCATAATTGCAGTTATAGACAGTATGCACTTTTATTTACATTTTATTGAATAAACTTTTGCTGAAAATATCCACTAAAAGAAGTATACTTGTATATCTCTATGGAAATTAATGCGGAACAGGAAAAAGCAGCGATACTGAAAGACTATCGCCAGTTGTTGCGTTTGGCTCAAAACCGTATGCAAAAAGGCGATAACAAGCGCTTGCGTCTTGCCTTCGAGATGGCTGCTGATGCACACCGCCACATGCGCCGCAAAAGCGGTGAACCTTATATCCACCATCCGATCGCTGTAGCAAAAATAGTGTCCGGCGATATCGGCTT
>CAYVGM010000141.1:5312-7180 GCA_964451125.1 uncultured Chitinophagales bacterium | reverse complement strand
CCACCCGCACTCTCGCCTATCAGTTGTATTTTATCGGTATTTACTGCACCATGTTTAGTAAGACAAGTGCCAAATCTAGCCTGTATATGATTTATGGCAGCCTTTACATCATTTACCTGGTCTAGCCAAGTGGTCGTTGTGGTGGTAGTATGCGACAGGTCATTGTCGTATTTCGTTAAACGGTATAACAGGGATACTACCACATAGCCGTTATTCAGTAAATCTTTCACCATACTTTCAGAAGAAGTCGAGAGAGCCCAGCTAAATGGAAAACCCCAAGTGCTGATAGGGCAACTGAACCAGCCACCTCCATGTATCAGTACAACAATTCCTCTGTTATAATTGATTGTTGCAGGCATATACACATAATAGATATTTCTTTCATCTGTGCCATATACCCCTAAGTAGTCAATTCTGTTGCCAAACGCATCATAGACAGGGGCTACTTTTCCATTTATCATAAATGGCGGGATACATGCGATATCAGAGCAACCACAAGTATTAGTGGGAGGAATTGCTTTTCTGCCATATACAGAACTGTCACTGGCATAGAAATAGTTACTTGTCTGATACTCCGGCCCTTGTGTGGTTTTTAAATATTCGGGATTACGAGCCAGTATGTCTCTCATAGGAGAATAGATAGACATGTCTAATTTTGTTTCCTGTGCAGAAACGAATGAAATATTAATATATATATATATTAATGCTAATAAATGAAGTGCTTTTTTCGTGGGGGTTGAATTTTTATAAATCAAAATTAGTATATGTTTTCCAATTTGTCAATAGTAAATTCAATATTTTTCAAATTTAATTTTATTAATTATCTAAACCCATGCATTATTAGATAAGTATACATTAAAAATTTGCATAAGCCTTCAATTCATCCAGCCGTTGCAAAATAATTTGATTCCATTCTGCTTGCTTGGCCTCGTCTATGCTATGTCTGGTTTCCAAATCGTAGGTGTTTTGTTCCATGCTCCACAGCTGCATTACTTCTTTTGCCGTGGCTTTGAAATTGGCTTTTGTTTTGTTTTTACCACTCAGCTCGCCAAGTCGCTTGCGCAACAAACGTGCATATAATTCGGTGATGGCAAAATGCATCTGTTCATGTTTGAGTATGTAATTACTTTGCTTATCTTTTTTGCTCCAGGAAAGTTTAGGGAAAAATTTTGCTTTTACCGACCACACGTATCCTGTGTCTGCCTGACTGTCTTTGATAAATAAAGAATACTCTACCTGCGAGGAGGTCATGGCGGCTTCAGGAGCATTTTCAAGAGCTTTGCCCTGAAAATCACTCCACTTTAGAGGGACACTGTCATTCCAAGTTAAATACACTCGCTTCAATGGATTGGGATCCGCAGCTGCTTTTGGTGTAACGGCCTCCAGTGTAAAAACCAGAAATAAAATTATGGACAGCAATAGATAATTTTTCATAAAATGTAAAACGCAAAATCTGTTCCGAAATTAGTTAAATAAGGTGAAGAATAGTAAGGAACATCAGGAACTAAAATCATCCTTTAAATACAGGATCAAGTTTTTTTGTAATGTATAAACAATGCTTTTCAGTTGTATAGACTTAATATTCAAAACCTACATTATATGCATGTTTTATGAATAAAAGCAATTGCTTCTCTTATTTCTTTAGCACTTGTAAATGTGGGAATTCTCAAAATTAATAAATATTCACAGGGTTATGACTTCCCGTGAGATATATAACTTGTGTTAACTGATTACTCTTACCTAAAAAAAGCGTACCTTTGCGCTCGAAATAATTCATTTTTTAACTTCATAATTTTATATTCCATGATTTTTGATTTGGATATGATTAAAAAAGTGTACGCTGAGTTTCCGGCTAAAGTGGACAAAGC
>CAYVGM010000141.1:0-5212 GCA_964451125.1 uncultured Chitinophagales bacterium | reverse complement strand
GGTGCAGACAAAGACTTGCAAGAGGCTATCAATAAAAATAACGAAGTATATAATTTTTTAGCTTCAGTTTCTAACAAGTATGGCATCGGTTTCTGGAAACCGGGTGCAGGAATCATCCATCAGGTGGTGCTGGAAAATTATGCATTTCCGGGTGGTATGATGATTGGTACCGACTCGCACACGGTGAACGCGGGTGGTTTGGGTATGATAGCTATCGGTGTGGGCGGTGCTGATGCCGTGGATGTGATGGCAGGGATGCCTTGGGAACTAAAATGGCCTAAATTAATCGGTGTAAAACTAACAGGCAAATTAAGCGGGTGGACATCTCCTAAAGACGTAATACTGAAAGTAGCCGGAATTTTAACCGTTAAAGGCGGAACGGGTGCAATTGTAGAATATTTTGGCGAAGGCGTAACTGCAATGTCTTGTACAGGTAAAGGCACAATTGCCAATATGGGTGCGGAAATCGGTGCTACAACATCTACTTTCGGATACGATGACTCTATGTCGAGATATCTGCAAGGAACAGGAAGAGCTGAAGTAGCTGCATTGGCAGATGGCATCAAAGACTATTTAAATGCTGATGCGGAATGCTATGCTAATCCGGAAAAATATTTTGATCAAGTTATTGAAATCAATTTATCAGCATTAGAACCGCATTTAAACGGTCCGTTTACTCCGGATTTGGCAACACCTGTTTCAAAAATGAAAGAAGAAGCAGTAAAAAACGGTTGGCCGCTTGAAGTAAAAGTGGGTTTAATTGGTTCTTGTACCAACTCTTCTTATGAAGATATTTCGCGTGCAGCTTCATTAGCCAAACAAGTAAAAGAAAAAGGCTTAAAATCCAAAGCTCAATTTACCATTACACCCGGCTCTGAGCAAGTTCGTTTCACTATACAACGTGATGGTTTTATCGAGTTGTTTGATGAGATAGGGGCGAATGTATTTGCCAATGCTTGCGGTCCTTGCATTGGGCAATGGAGCAGAGAAGGAGCTGAAAAAGAAGAGAAAAACACGATTGTTCACTCTTTCAACCGCAACTTTGCTAAACGTGCTGACGGCAACCCGAATACCTATGCCTTTGTAGCATCGCCTGAAATGGTAACTGCTTTAGCAATTGCAGGTCGTTTGGATTTTAATCCGCTGACAGATACACTGATCAATGAAAAAGGGGAAGAAGTAAGATTAGACGAACCTACAGGATTTGAGTTGCCGCCACAAGGCTTTGCTGTAGAAGATGCCGGCTATCAAGCTCCGGCAGAAGACGGCTCTTCAGTAGAAGTGGTTGTAAGCCCTGCATCCGACAGATTGCAGTTATTAGAAGGTTTCAAACCTTGGGAAGGCAATGATTTGAAAGGACTTAAATTATTAATAAAAGCAAAAGGCAAATGCACGACCGACCATATTTCTATGGCGGGACCTTGGTTGAAATATCGCGGACATTTAGATAATATATCTAATAACATGCTGATTGGTGCCGTAAATGCATTCAACGATGAAACCAACAAAGTATGGTGTCCCGTATGTAAGGCGTATAATGAAGTGCCGAAAACAGCACGGATGATAAAAGCCGAAGGCTTGGGCAGTATCGTATTTGGTGATGAAAACTACGGTGAGGGTTCTTCCAGAGAACATGCGGCTATGGAGCCCCGCCATTTGGGAGTGCGTGCGGTGGTCGTAAAATCATTTGCCCGTATTCATGAAACCAACCTGAAGAAACAAGGCATGCTGGCACTTACATTTGTAAACAAAGATGACTATAACAAAATACAAGAAAAAGATACGATTGATATCACAGGACTGACAGAGTTTGCACCGGGCAAAAACCTGACTATCGTATTGCACCACGAAGACGGAAGCACAGATAGTTTTGAAGTAGCCCACTCATATAATGAACAGCAAATCGGTTGGTTCAAAGCCGGCAGTGCCTTAAATCTGATAAAACAGCAAGTAGCAGGGTAAGTAACAGATAATAACAATTAAACTGTAAAATTTATTTATAAAAGCCGCCAAATTTTGGCGGCTTTTTTTATATTTGATGTATAATATTAAATGTATGCGGTTACTATTTGCACTTAATCATAATCGTCTTATTATTAATTAACACTTTTACAGATGAGGGAATATTTGTGAATGCAAAAAGACTTAACAGATTTCTTGCTTGAAATTTATAAGTGCTGCCATTCAACATAATTATAAATATAGTATATGTAAATTTATTACATATTTTTTTATTCATAGATGAAAGCTATAAAATAAAAATAAATTCATAACTTTATGAACTTGAATGTCCATGTGAAGTGAAAAGATATTTAAGCTTGCATTTTATTTTTAAACTAAAATACTGTATATGAGATTATTTTTTATTATTGTACTTAATTTTATTATTTTAAACCAACTTCAAGCTCGGCGATGGTATGTTAATACGAATAAACTAACAGGAATATTTGATGGAGGCTCATGGGAGACAGCTTTCAATAATCTTGGACAATGTATACCTAATACAAATGTAGGGGATGAAATATGGATTACAAAATCTCCCGATCATCCTTATGGAGCTGGGCGTGATAAGACAATTGAAATTCCAAGTGGTGTAAAACTTTATGGAGGATTTTCTGGTTTTGAAACATCCATATCCCAAAGAAATCTGAATTCAGGCTATACAAAATTAACCGGAAATGTAGGAGATGAGGGTACTTCAAACGATAATAGCTATCATGTTGTAACGATGAACAACACGAATAATCAGACAAGATTAGATGGATTTGAAATTGTAGCAGGAAATGCTAATGGTATAGCCTCAAGTAATTTTGATAAAGGTGCAGGATTATTCATTTCCGGAGGAAGTCCGGTAATTGCAAATTGCAAGATCTCATCTAATTATGCGGACTATGGCGCAGGAATCACAATTATAAATAATGCAAATGTTACAATTGATAGTGTAATTATTACAGGGAATACATCTTCATACGGTGGAGGAATATTTTTTAATACGGCATTTCTAAATGTAAAGAAAACGTCAATTCTGTCAAACAACTCTTCTAACTCCGGTTCTGCTCTATATACTAATAGCTCTACGGGTACAGTTTATTTAGACAGATGTAATATATCTTCTAATTATTCAAATGGCCCAACAATAGATTTTGAAAACGCAAATATTAGAATTGAATTATATAATTCATTAATTGTAGGAAACTATACTAATGCTAATATAATCAGCAACACAAAGAATAACACTTTTAAGTCTGTAAATTGTACTTATAGCGGAAATGCTTCAAATTCAAGTAATTCGTATGTAATACAAATTGACAATACTACTAATAAACAGTCAAAACTGTATAATTCTATCATTTGGTCAAATATTGTCAGTCAAAGCTTTTCAGTCATAAATCAAGATACTACTTTAATTGCACAAAATAGTATCATAGAAGGTGGATATGCTTCAGGTTTAAACATTTATAACGCTAATCCTGATTTTATAAATCCTGGAGTACCGCAGTCGGCTCCTTTTCTGCCGTCTGAATATAATTATCGTCTTAATAATAACTCCATTGCCATAGATACCGGTAATAATTCACTGCTTTCACCAATTTATACACAAGATCTTGATAATGTAAAAAGAACAATAGGCCGAAATGTTGATTTAGGAGCGTACGAATATATAAATTTTAAAGTTACTGTAAGTGCTGATACTACGGTATGCAGTGGTCGACCAGTAACACTTATCGCTTCAGGTGCAACCACATATACTTGGAATAATGGTGCAACAACAGCAAGTATAACAGTTACACCAACTACGAGTACTTATTATATTGTAACCGGAACAAAGGATGGTGTTTCTTTAAAAGATACAGTTAATGTTTTTGTCTGGCTTCCAAGATCCACCTATCGTACACAAACCATTTGCCAAGGACAAACTTATTCATTTAATGGCATGAATTTGTCGACTTCCGGAACGTACAGAGATACGTTACAACAAGTAAATGGTTGTGATAGCTTTATAGTTTTGACATTAACTGTAAATCCTTCCAAAACCACCAATATTACACAAACCATACAATCCGGACAAACATATCCATTTAATGGAATGAACCTAACTACAAGTGGCACGTATAGAGATACGTTGCTACAAACAAACGGATGTGATAGTTTTATTGTTTTAACACTGACAGTTATTACAGGAATAAAAAATACCATCTCTTTCTTAGATCACATAGCAGTTTTTCCAAATCCGGCTGAAGATTTTATATCAATAGAACTCAGCTCCAAAAAACCGGCTGATTTCCAGTTGGAAATATTAGGCATAGATGGCAAAGTATATTGGCAGAGAGCATACTACTCAACCCGAATTATACAAGATAAAATTAATCTGAGTGAATTGGCAAAAGGTATGTATTTTATGAAAATAAGGGCAGATGACGAACAAGTCACATATAAAATTATCAAGAAATAAAGAATAGAGTTTCGAAATACAGCCGCCATTTAGTTGGCGGTTTTTTTATTGCTTACAATGTCGTAATTTCGAGGAAATTTATTTTTTCCCATTTCATACTAATTCATTATGCAAACTAACTCTTCTGTTTTTCTCGGTGATCAATTTTATAACCGGAAGCATTTAAATTTTATCTTGTTTGATGTTATTCATACCGAAAAACTTTCTTCATTTGATTATTTCGCTGACCACGACAAAGACAGTATGCAACTATATCTGGATGCCGTAGATCAGTTTGCCAAAGAATATCTTTTTCCTTATCTGGTAGAGATGGACAGAAAGCAACCCGAACTTGAAAATGGAAGAATCAAGGTGCATCCTATTCATCGAAATATAATGCGCCTGAGTGGTGAGAATGGCTGGATTGCGGCATTGGCAGCTAAAGATGCAGGAGGCTTACAGATGCCCAGTGTTTATTTTACTTCATCCAGTTTTATTTTGGGAGCAGCCAACTATTCGGGTTGCGTGTTCGCCGGACTAACGATGGGGGCGGCACATTTAATTGAAGCATTCGCCGATAAAAAATATCACGATGTTTATTTGCCGAAAATGTTTGCAGGTGAATGGCAGGGTACGATGGCATTGACAGAGCCCGGCGCAGGAAGTTCATTGAGTGATGTAGTAACCACAGCAGAAAAACAAGCGGATGGAACGTACAAAATTTCGGGACAGAAAATATTTATTTCTTGCGGCGACAGCGATGCCGTTGATAATGTAGTG
>CAYVGM010000140.1:0-7188 GCA_964451125.1 uncultured Chitinophagales bacterium | reverse complement strand
CTTAACAATTTGTATCGGCAAATAATATACCGATCACTAATTCAAGAGTAATTCATATTGTAATTAGGCTACTATGTAGTTTTTTACATTTTAAAGCATAAGAATATTTTAAAGTGTTTTAAATTATATCCAGCTTATTCAAAAAAACACCCTAAGGGGTATAATTTACATTAAATCCATATTTTTATACCCGAAAAGGTATCCTTTGAAATAAATTCGTTATATTTATACCTTAAAGGGTATAAAATATGGACACTTTGCTCGCAGATTTTATCAAGCAGAAAAGAAAACAACTCAAGTTAACACAGCCTGAATTGGCAGAACGTGCAGGTGTAGGTTTGCGTTTTTTGCGTGAATTGGAGAATGGAAAAGAATCTGTAAGATTAGATAAAGTAAATCAAGTTTTAGCCTTATTTGGTGCAAAAGTTGGTGTAGTAACAAATGATGAATTATGAGAAAAGGAAACGTTTATTACAAAAATAATTTAGCAGGAATTATAGCTGAAAATGAAGATGGCTATACATTTCAATACAATGAGCAATATTTAAATTCCACTTCTGCAAAATCTATTAGCCTAACGTTGCCCATTCAAACACAACCTTATCAAAGCAAAATTTTGTTCCCTTTTTTTGATGGTTTAATTCCTGAAGGATGGTTGTTGAATATTGCTGTTGCTAACTGGAAACTCAATGCAAGAGATAGATTTGGTTTATTACTAACCTTGTGTAATGATTGTATAGGTTGTGTATCAATTACGAATTACGAATTAACAATTACGAAAGATGAAAGATAATAATATTATTCAACAAAAAACATTTGCTTTTGCAATAAGAATTGTAAATGCTTATAAATATTTAGTTTCAGAAAAAAATGAATTCGTATTATCAAAGCAACTTTTGCGTTGTGGTACTTCAATTGGAGCAAATATCGAAGCGGCAATTGGTGGACAAAGTGAAAAGGATTTTTTTGCAAAACTAACAATATCATACAAAGAAGCCAGAGAAACAAAATACTGGTTAAAATTGCTTCAAACAACTGATTATTTATCAAATGATGAAGCAATAAGTTTATTAAGTGATGTAGAAGAAATTTGTAAAATAATTGGTAAAATTCAAATCACCCTTAAAAACCGTAATTCGTAATTGAAAACTCGTAATTGTCTATATTGCTATCAACAATTAAATGAAACTGAACAAGACTTTCATTCGTCTTGTGCTAAAAAAATGTTTGGTACAAAACAAGCACCTATCATTGCTTTTAATTTAAAACAATTAGAAGAATTAGCCAAACAAATAGTTATTAAAAGTGTTGCTGTTACTGGTGTTCAACCTAAATTATCATTAGAAGTAGAAAAACATAAAAACGAATTATCGAGATTAACGATTGTAGGGTTACACGGCAATTTTATTTTAAAACCACCATCACCCGAATATAAAGAACTGCCACAGAACGAAGATGTAACCATGCACCTTGCCAATTTAGTAAAAATAAAAACTGCACATCATTGTTTAATTCGTTTACGTTCTGGCGAACTGGCTTACATTACCAAGCGCTTTGATAGAAACAAGAAAGATAAAATTGCAGTTGAAGATTTTTGTCAATTAACTGAAAATTTAACCGAGCATAAATACAGAAGTTCCATAGAAAAAGTTGCAAAAGCAACACAGAGATTCACTACAAATAAAGGTTTAGAAACCTTGCGTTTATTTGAGTTGGTATTGTTTTGTTACTTAACTGGCAATGCAGATATGCACTTAAAAAACTTTGCATTAGTAGAAAATGCTTTAGGTGAATTTGAATTATCTCCTGCTTACGATTTATTAAGTACCGCTTTAGTAATTACAGATGACAAAGAAGAAACCGCACTTACCATTAATGGAAAGAAAAGCCGATTGAAGAAAAAAGATTTTGATACTTTAGCAACAAGTATGAACATCAATACAAAAGTTTTAGATAGCATTTATGCCAAGTTTGAAAAGGTATTGCCCAACTGGATAGAGTTTATCAAACAAAGTTTTTTATCAAAAACAATGCAGAAAAGTTATATTGAATTAATACAAAAAAAACACTACAATCTGTTTCAAATTTCGTAATTGATAATTTTTAATTCGTAATTGAATTTGCCTTTTCCTGCCTTTAAAAGTGTATGTTTTCACACATTACAGGCATAAATCTGTCATTATACTGACACAAAGCATTGATTTTATTACCTTTGTTACTTTCTGTATCGGGAAATAAATGGCTATTTAAACACATACACCGCCATCCTCTTAACACCCTCTTTTTTCAATAAACCATGCTCAACAGCCCAAGCCAAATCACGACTGGCAGTAGGGGCAGAAATATTTTTAAAAGCATTGAGATAATCTTTTCTGCTAAAAATTTTTGAGCCTGTTTTCTCTTTAAATAGGGCTATTCTATCAGCTGCAGTTAATGTTTTGTTTTGAGATTGTAAGAGTTCATCTAAGGCATCTGAAATAATGTCTAACATAAACTCTATGAACGGAGTTGAATAACCTTTTTTATCAGAAAGAGAAAGCGCATGATAATATTCTTGCTGTCTTTTTTTTATTAAATGTTCTATAGGCAGAAACTCAAATACAGGATATTGTTGCATTAAGAGTAATGTCTGCCAAAGCCTACCTATTCTGCCATTTCCATCAATAAAAGGATGTATAAATTCAAACTCATAATGAAATACACAACTTTTTATAAGGAGCAAGTCTTTATCTTTTTTCAAGTACTCAAACAAATCTTTCATTAAGCCTCTTACCATAACTCCATTCGGTGCAATATGTTCCACTTTTGAGCCTTTTACAATACCTACATTTGTTGTTCTTAATTTACCCGCATTTTCAACTAAGCCATTCATTAAGATGCTGTGTGCTTTCTCTGTATCTTTTAAATGAAAAGGATTAAAGTCATGAAGCTGATCATATACTTTAATAGCGTTCTGCACTTCCAAAATATCTTTTTTAGGTGCTATAATTCTTTTGTTGTCTAATAAAGCCGTGATTTGTTCTTCAGTAAGCGTATTACCCTCAATTACTAAAGAAGATTGAATCGTCTTAATTCTATTCTTTTTTCTGAGTTCGGTTGCAGGTTTATATAAATGCATAGCATTAATAGCCCCTATCTTTTCTGAAATAGTAGTAATTAAATGTAAAATAGTATCGGTAATGGTATAAGGTGGTTTCATTGTATGATAGTATCATTTGATAGTATCAAAATTACAAATTAAACGGCAGACAGGCAACTTAAAAATAAGTTGAAAATAGCCTTTTCTTCCTATAGAAATCTAAGCTATCACATTTTATTTCACTTGATAGTTTACATATTATGATTTAACCGACTTGTTTTTGTTTTCTGCCTGAGAATAATCTTCTCATTTCGAATCATGCCGTATCATCTCACACAATTTCATAATCATGCGTTATGGTTGCGGTTTTATTCAGCATATGCGTAACACTGCAGTATTTTTCCATAGATAAACTGATGGCTCGCTCTACATTTTCTTTTCTTAAATCGCCTTCAAAAATATAATGTACATGGATCTTCGTAAATACCATCGGGTGTTCAGTTGCCCGCTCTGCACGAACAATTACTTTGTATGCTTTTACCTTTTCCCGCATTTTCTCCAGCATAGACAGAACATCCATACTCGTGCAGCCACCCAAGCCCATCAAAATTAACTGCATCGGCCTTGCCCCCAGATTTTCACCGCCTATATCCTGTGAACCATCCATTTGTACTACTATGCCTTGTTCATTTGTCGCCGCTAAATGAACTTTGCTGTTTACACGATTTATTTCAATTTCCATAAGCTAAATATAGAAAATAGTTAACTTTCCAGCGTATATTAATCTTGCTTTAGGTATATTTACTTTAAAGTTTATGGATGTTTTGGGGTAATAATAAAAAACAGGAAAACAAAGAAATGACAAAGTACAAATTCAAAGAGTTACTGATTTATTCATCTGATGAATGGATGGCGCGCTCGGCTAAAAAATACAGAACCGTTTTTGATAAAGCAGAAACAACCTATATCCGCTGTGAACTGGCATTCTACAATAAATTGTTTGACGAAGAAGATTGGCAATGTAAGGTTACATTAAAAGCATTTGACATCACCGGAGGTAAACGCGAACAATTGTGCAGTCTGGATAAAGAAGTGCCGGTTTTAAAGGACGAAAATATCGTACAAGTACGTGAAGGCTGGGGCAATAAAGAGTTGGGTGCATACTGGATGAAAGGCGAATATGTATGGGAAGCTTATTTAGATGATGTGTTGATTGGTTCTAAGAATTTTTTTGTAAACAATGTGGGCTTGGTTACCCCACATCATAATCCCTACTTTGAAGTTGACCATATTTCTATTTATAATGCGGATGCAGACGGCTGGAAACTGGAACCCAATCAAAGGGTGTACTACAAAGAAATATCGAAGAATGACACCAAATATTTGTGGGCGGAAGTGAAAATTAAAAACACCACTAACCTCGACTGGAATTATGAGCTCTTCTTAAACTATTATGATGATGCCGGACAGCATAAGGCAATCATTCCGCGTGTCGGGAAAATAGAAGCAGGCAAACTCGACTGGTCTTACACATTTGACATAGGTTGGGGTACTGATGACGGAGGCTCATGGAAAGATGACAAATACAGCATCGAGCTTGTATTTATGGATTGTCTGGTAGCCGCAACTACCTTTAACTGTGGTGATGCATTTGTGGAAGGACAACTCGAATTAATAGATCCTGCAACTGTTTCTACACTTATTGTTGATGCAAATACAGAGGATAAGGAAGATGAACGTACACTGGAAGATTTGCTTGCTGAACTGGATAAACTTGTGGGTCTTCAAAATGTAAAACAACATATTCACGATCAGATTACGCTGATTAATTTTAATAAACTGCGGAAAGAACAAGGTCTGGAAGATGAAAATAAATTTTCCCTACATTCAGTCGCTATTGGCAATCCGGGCACGGGCAAAACTACGGTTATGCGCCTTTTAGGCAAGATATATCATAAGTTGGGAATGCTTTCCCGGGGGCATGTACACGAAGTAGACCGTGTTGACCTGGTAGGCGAATACATTGGGCAAACAGCACCCAAAGTACAAAAATGCATTGATGAAGCCCGAGGCGGTATTTTGTTTATTGATGAAGCGTATGCCTTGTCGAGGGCAGGCGAAGACAGTAAGGATTATGGCAAAGAAGTGATAGAAATTCTGATTAAGGAAATGAGTGACGGACCGGGTGATATTGCCATTTTTGTAGCAGGCTATCCGAAAGAAATGCGCACTTTTTTAGAGTCGAATCCGGGCTTAAAATCCCGCTTCAGCAATTATTTTACGTTTGAAGATTACTTGCCTGATGAGCTTCAGGAAATTGCTTATATCATTGCTGAAAGAAATAAACTCACCATTGCAGAAGATGCGAAGTTGACTTTGAAAGACGGGCTTACAGAAGCATTCCGCAGCCGGGATAAAAGTTTCGGCAATGCTCGTTATGTAGAAGGCGCAATTAACAGTGCTAAAAAAAATATGGCCTTGCGGCTTATGCAATTGCCCGAACAGAAGTCCTTAGACAAAGAAACGATTTCGACCATTACGCAAGCAGATATTGCCAAAGTATTTCAGGAAAACAAACGGAAACAACTGAAGTTGGAGGTAGACAAAGAAGATTTATTTCTGGCATTGGATGAACTCAACACACTGGTAGGTTTGCAGAATGTAAAACAAGAAATTGATGAACTGATAAGGCTGATAAAATATTATAATGACATTGGCAAAGATGTATTGAATAAATTTTCTTTGCACAGTGTATTTTTGGGCAATCCCGGTACGGGCAAAACAACAGTTGCCCGTATATTCGGAAAAATATTTAAGGCACTCGGCATCTTAGAACGCGGACATCTGGTAGAGGTAGATAAGGAAGCCTTGGTGGCGGGCTATGTCGGGCAGACTGCAATTAAAACGAATGCAAAAATCGAAGAAGCAATCGGAGGTGTGCTGTTTATTGATGAAGCATATTCACTTACTAACTCCGGTAATAATGGTTTTGGCAATGAAGCAGTGGAAACATTACTGAAAAGAATGGAAGATTTGCGCGGTCAATTTATTGTAATTGCAGCAGGCTATACAGATAATATGAATGATTTCTTACAAGCCAATCCCGGATTAAATTCCAGATTTGACAAAAAATATGACTTTGAAGATTATAACCCGGAAGAGATGATGCAAATAGCGGATACATTTTTGAAACCTGAAGATTTGATATTGAATGCAGAGGCAAATGAACATCTCTTACATTACTTTACAGCACTCTACGAACACCGCGACAAATTTTTTGGCAATGGCAGAACCGTAAGACAAACCATACTGGAAGCCATAAAAAATCAACATTTGCGGATGTCAAACATACCTGCGGCACAGCGCAATATGCAAGATTTGCAGACAATAACTATTGATGATGTAAATGAATTTAAGTATAATGACGATTTAAGAATAAACAAACCAATTGGATTTAGATTAAATCAAAGCTAGAAAGAGCAAAAATATAAGAATTATGTTTTGTATTATAAGTTTAATATATAAATTTACTAAATGCCAATAATATGTATTTTTTTTATCGTTAAGTTATTGATTGCCTTTAAATGTTTAAGTAATTCCGCAGAAGGTTAGTTTTTTTGAAATGTGTAGAAATAGCAGTAAAATTAACGAGATAAAGGCATGAAGCGTAGCTCGTTGATTTTAGCTGCGGTTGTGTCGCTCAAAAAAAAGAGCGAGACAAATTTCCTTACATTTCAAAAATGTTTTTGCCTACTTTTGACAGCAAAAGTAGGTTAAAAATTATTACTTGGTTCTATATACAACAGAGGTGGAAGGTGATGGATGAATTTTTACTAAATTTTGTCGATAACAAAATTTAAAATTGCATCCAACAACTAAGCTTTCGTTGCGTCCGCAGGACATGCAATGAAAGCGATGTTGAACGAAACCTCTTGTAGTGCCGTTTGCTTTTTGTATTTTTCTATTATGGAGTTGTCGTTGGGTGTGTTTTATGTTTCTTGTTGCTATTGCAACTTTTTTGCTTAGGCTTTTACTTGCTATACTTTCTTTTTCACAGTTTTTTATCACTTGGGCGCATACCTTCCCCTACCCGTAAAGCCTTAGCTTTT
>CAYVGM010000139.1:3191-7257 GCA_964451125.1 uncultured Chitinophagales bacterium | reverse complement strand
CCATTGTCGTTTAAAATATCAATCGTTTCTAAATGATGTTTGATGCCGAGATTATAGTCGTTGATATCATGCGCCGGAGTTACTTTCAATGCACCTGTGCCAAATTCCATATCTACATATTCATCAAATATGATCGGTATTTTACGATTAATAAGCGGAACAAAAGCAAATTTGCCTTGCAGATGCTGATAGCGTTCATCGTTGGGATTCACACAAATGGCAGTATCGCCCAAAATGGTTTCGGGGCGGGTAGTAGCAATGGTAACAAAGTTGGCAGTCGGCAGTTGACTGTCATCACTGCAAATTGCATATTGAATATAAAACAGTTTTGAGTTGACTTCTTTATGGATTACTTCTTCGTCAGAAACAGCGGTAAGACCTTTTGGGTCCCAGTTGACCATGCGCACTCCGCGATAGATATAGCCTTTGTTGAACAGGTCAATAAAGGCATCTGTAACCGCTTCACTCAAAGTGTCATCCATCGTAAAACGTGTGCGTTTCCAGTCGCAGGAAGCACCGAGTTTTTCCAACTGTTTCAAAATGATGCCACCGTATTTTTCTTTCCACTCCCAGGCATAAGTCAAAAATTCATCTCTGCTCAGTTGTTTCTTATCAATACTTTTTTCTTTAAGCATGGCCACCACTTTAGCTTCCGTGGCAATAGAGGCGTGGTCGGTGCCGGGCACCCAGCAGGCATTTTTTCCCTGCATACGGGCACGGCGTATCAATACATCCTGAATGGTATTGTTGAGCATGTGTCCCATGTGCAGTACGCCCGTTACATTGGGTGGCGGAATGACAATGGTATAAGGCTCGCGTTCATCCGGTTCGGAGTGAAAATAATTTTTGGCTAACCAATGCGCATACCATTTTTCCTCCATTTCGGCGGGACTAATATTTTTAGCTAATTCCATTCTTTAGAAATTATAAATGATAGATTTTAAATTTTAAACGAAAGGCAAAGATACGAAAATGGCAGGCAGTATAAAAGCACCGCAAACCGAAGAACCGAAACACAATAAAAAGATAAACAGATTATAGGAGAGGAGGGGTTGAGTTATAAATGTGTAAACCTGTTTCAGGATGAGAAATAGAAGCACAAAGCTTCAAGTTTGCACGTCAGCCGGACAGACGCAAAAACCCGTGTTAGGATGTCGTATTTATGTCAAAGTTTGCCCAAATAATTTTTCTGTCCAGCATAGTAAAGCGGAGAAAGTGGTCGTAAATCGAAGTTACCTTGAAGTCAGGCTCCAATACTAACCACCACGTTCGATTGTCCTCTTTTAAATTTACAGATGTCAAGAAATACATTTTTTCTATTTCCCCTCTCGTTACTTCAAATTCTGTGTTTTTGTATTTTTT
The DNA here is from genome assembly GCA_964451125.1 of uncultured Chitinophagales bacterium. Taxonomy (GTDB): domain Bacteria; phylum Bacteroidota; class Bacteroidia; order Chitinophagales; family JADIYW01; genus JADJSS01. The sequence continues at coordinate 5,895 of CAYVGM010000139.1, read as the reverse complement.
ATAAGCCAAGTCATAAAGATTAACAATAATAGTTTCGTAGTCGTCAGCTAATTTTTTGACAAGTTCTATTTTGTCAGATAGGTCTTGGTCAGCATTGTCAACAGAAATACTTAGTTCAACTTTATTGTTTGGACAAATATTATTCACAAGTCCAAACCATTCTTTGTCTCTCTTATTAAATTCAATATTTCCAAAAGGTTCTATTGTCATTTTAGCTGTCGTTTAATATGCCGCCAACGGCAGTCTCTCGTTTAAAACGAGACAATTCGTAAAAAAACTTCCGTTTTGCCATTTTTTCGATATTTAAAGATAGGTATTTGGTTCATAAATGGCAATAGGGGATGTATATTTTTTTGAGCTATGTTTGTTTTTGTGTCAGCATGTTTTTTGCATTTCTTTGATAATGCTTTTTGAATTTTGGTTTTAAAGAAAAATAAATTGTTTTTATTTCTTAAACCTCACTTTTATGATTTATTAGTAACTTCATCTTATGCAAAGATATTTTATTTTGCTTTTTATCGTACTCTTGAGTAATCGCAAATATGTTCTTGCTCAATGTGGTGCCCGATATGATTCGGTTTTGTTTCCTGTTACAAAATATGCGGATATACAATACGGTGCTAATTATGACAATAAAAATCAGTTGACTCATCTTTTGCTGGATGTGTACACTCCGGATCCAAATACTGATACGGAAAGAAAACGTCCGCTGATTATTTTTACACATGGCGGCTCTTTTGTTGGCGGCGACAGGCAAGATCAGCATATAGACTCAACGGCTCATTATTTTGCTTCTTTGGGCTATGTAACGGCAAATATCGAATACCGAGTTGAACAGACGGTATTAATTTCACCTTTTGTCAACTTTGCCGACCCAAACAATTTTTATAAGGCTATTTTGCGAGGCGCACATGATGTGAAAGCGGCAATTCGTTTTTTTAAAAAGGACGTTATACAACAAGCCAATACTTATGGTATAGACACCTCTAAGATTTACTTATACGGTTCTTCTGCAGGTGCAATTATTTCTTTGCATGCCGTTTTCTTAGATGATACTATAGAAATGAATAACACGTATAAAACAAATATTGCTGCTTTAGGTGGCTTAGAAGGAAATAGCGGCAATTCCGGGTATTCTTCAAAGGGGGTAAAGGCGATAGTGGGTTGCAGCGGGGCTGTGGGCAGTACCGGCTGGCTAACTAACAACTCGGATATCGCTTACCTTGGTGTACACAACAGCATTGATTTGACTGTACCTTATGATATAGGCTGTTTTATCACTGTTGCTTGTTTTATCGGACAGTTTTACGGCAGTAAACAAATTTATCAAAAGGCACAAAGCTTGGGTATGAATTGTAAGTTGGTCACCGTAAACGGCTATGGACATCCGGTAGATGAATATGATAAAACAGCAAGCTACCTGATGATTAGAAGTGAAACCAGGAAATTCCTTAAGAGTTTAGTTTGTCCGACAATAAGTGGTATCATGCAACGAGAAATAGTTTCACTCAAAATATTTCCTAATCCGAGTAATGGACTTTTTTATTTGGATTTACCTGCTGAGTTGCGATATAAAAGTGTAGCAGTTTCCATTTATAATGCACTTGGACAACAAGTCTGGTACGAGCAAAATAACACAAATGCCATTTTGGAAATGCAAACTACACTTCCTAAAGGAAATTATTTTATCAGGATAGCAAAGGATACTAACGATAAAATCTATACTGCATCTGTCGTCATAGATTGATTATTTTCTGGCACTCAACATTTTTTTTGCAAACAGCAAAATAAATGCTCCAACTCCGGCAATTAAGATACTTTTAATATTAATGCCGTTTACATCGCCAAAACCAATCAGTTTGGAGATAAAGCCACCGATAAATGCGCCTGCAATACCAATAATGATGGTCATAATCCATCCCTCATTGTCATTTCCGGGGTTTAGCACTTTGCCCAAAATTCCGGCTAACAATCCTACAACAATCCAAGATAAAATTCCCATAAGTTTATTTTTTTAGCAAATTAATACAAATCTGCTAAATTGTCAATCAGGTGGTTCTCGGGTGTCACGATTATCGAGGCACATGTAGTTGCTTATGTGCAATTATTTCACTTTCACCTTCACTGTTACATTCATCCCGGCTCTCAAGAAGTAATTGTCATTCTTATCATCGTTAATCGTGATACGTACAGGTATGCGTTGTACTACTTTTACAAAATTTCCGGTAGCATTATCAGCAGGCAATAATGAAAATTTTGAGCCGGTAGCAGCTTGTATGGATTCTATTTTTCCTGTGAAAACATGATTCGGATATGCATCAACATCAATTTCAACTGTCTGCCCGATTTTCATATCTTCAATTTGAGTTTCCTTAAAATTAGCGGTTACCCAAAGCTGGCTATCGTCTACAACACTCATCAGGTTTTGTCCGGGATTAACAAGCTGTCCCACTTGTATTCCTTTTTTAGAAATATATCCATCACTCGGAGCAGTGATATAGGCGTATGACAATTGCAATTTTGCAAAGTCCACATCTGCCTGACGTTGCTCTATATTCACATTGGCCACTTCAATCTGAGTTCCCACGCCTGATGCTTGTGTTTTAGCAGCTGATGCCGACTGTTGCGCTACTTTCAATTGTGCTTGCGCAATGCCCAATTGTTTTTCTGCTATTTGGATTTGTTTTTCTGCACTTTGTTTTTC
>CAYVGM010000139.1:0-3091 GCA_964451125.1 uncultured Chitinophagales bacterium | reverse complement strand
GCATTTTTTAAGTTGATTTCTGCTTGTTTGAGTTTGATTTTTAAATCGCGGTCATCTAATTTTACTAAAGTATCACCTTTGTGCACACGTTGATTTTCAACAACAAAAATAGCATCAACATATCCGGAGATACGGGCTGCCATAGGTACTATATTCGTTTCCAGTTGTGAGTTGTCGGTGTCCACATTATGCATGGCATAGCTGATTTTTTTTACGGCAAAAGCTACCGCAGCTACTAATATCAGTACACCAATGATTGGCATGATGAATTTTTTTGTTTTAACTTGTTTTTCTTCCATGTTTAAATTTATAATGCGTATTTAATAATCTTATTGTAATCTGTTAGATAAATTTATAATCCTGATTAATGATTTTGCCGTCTTGCATTTCTATCGTTCTGTCTGATGATTTTGCAAAATCCGTATCGTGCGTAACCGCAATAATAGTTTGACCAAATTCTTGTGTGAGTTCTCTGAAAATGGAAAAGACATTGTCGGTATTTTGACTGTCAAGGTTTCCTGTAGGTTCATCACCCATAATTATTAACGGCTCATTGATTAATGCCCGGGCAATAGCCACGCGCTGTTGCTGTCCGCCCGAAAGCTTGTTGGCTGGTTTTAATGCTTGTTCTTTCAATCCCAATAATTCAAGTTTCTGATAGGCTTTTGCTTCTATTTCTTGTTCAGAATACTTACCTAAACGCAAGGCAGGAATCATTACATTTCGCAGACATGAGAACTCACCTAAAAGATAATGAAACTGAAAGACAAAGCCGATTTTTTCATTCCTGATTTTTGCCAGTTTATCTTGTTTCCATCTCGAAATATCTTGACCGTCTATAATCAAATTGCCATCAAATTCGGTATCCATCGTCGATAAAATATATAGTAATGTAGATTTTCCACATCCGGATTTTCCTATGATGGTAAGAAATTCGCCCTTATAAACATTAAACGAAATATCATCCAATACCTTGAACTTCACCGGTTCATAAAAATATTTGCTGATAGATTGAGTTTGTAATATAATGGACTTGTTTGGCATCAGATATTGGTCATTGGTTATTGGTTATTAGTAATTGGTTATTGGTTATTAGTCATTGGTCATTGGTCATTAGTTATTTAAAATTCATAATTTATAATTCAACATTCAACATTCAATATGTCATTTTCTAAAGATAGCTACAGGGTCTATATTGGCTGCTTTGCGGGCGGGTATAAATCCGGCAAAAAATGTAACCAAAAACCCAAAAGCAATTCCCAAAAAATATTTTTGCAAATTGAAATAAATAGGGAAGTAGCCGATATCACCGCCTACATATACTTTTTGCATTTGTGATATCATGATTGTTGCGGCTATACAGCCTATTAAAATTCCAAGTAAACCTATAATCAAAGCCTGACCTACAAAAATGCGTATCACATCACGACCACTGAATCCCATGGCTTTCAAAATGGCAATATCATTTATCTTTTGCATGATAGTCATGTTGAGAATATTGTAAATGCCAAATCCGGCTACGAGTAAGATAGAAATAGAAACAAAACGAATGATAATAGCCCTCATGCGAGTGGCAGCCATGTAAGTTTCATTTGCAGTTTCCCAATCTTCTGACTTATATCCCGTGAGTTGTTCCAGATTTTTTGCATACGTTTTAGCAGTTTTATAGTCTGTGAGGTTGACATTGATATCTGTTACATAAGTTGAGTTCTTTTTAAGAAGTTGCTGTGCGAAAGCTAAGTTGATATAAGATGTACTTTTATCCACTATTGAATTATTCGTTTTAAAGATGCCGACAATTTTGCAAACTTTGGTAATGCCAGCCGATGAAGTAACTGATATATTATCGCCCACACTTACATTCATTTTTTCTGCCACTCCACTGCCCAGTAACATGCCATTGATATTGCTTTTTAAATTATCGATACTGCCTTCTACGATAAATGATTGCATGTTAAACATGTTATTTGCTTCATCCGGATAAATGCCTATGGCTTTTCCGCTGATTTGTGTTTTGGCATTATTGAAAAATATGCCGGCATTAATTTGTGGAGTAACAAAGGATACTTCCGGCTGATGATTCAATAAATCGATGACTGCTTTTGGGTTGTCTATCGTATTATTAGCGGGTACAATTTTTGGATTAATAATGACCGGAGTTTTATTGGTATTGTTACTTAGCGGTTTTGAAATGACATCATCTTTATAAATCCGGATATGTGGAATTGATTTAAAAAAGGACTCGGCTGATTGTTTGTCAAAACCCGCCATTAGGGTATTCATAAAAATAAATACAGCTATACCCAGCATAACACCCCACGCCGCAACAAGTGTCATTTTTTTGTTGCTCATAATGTACGTGTACGATATTTCTCCGTTAACAGGATGCTTGTAATTCATTTTAACGCTGAGGTTTTACAGGTACTAAAATATCATTTTCGCTGATGCCACTGAGTACTTCCACATATTCAGTAGAAACTATGCCGGGTGTAATGGTCACGAGTTTGTCATTGCCTTTTACTTGCACTTTATTGCCAAATGTCATGTAATTTCTGGGAATTAAAAGCGCATTCTTTTTTTCACCTATCAATACATTGGCTTCCAGTTGTGTACCGTTTATGGTGAAATCCGGCTTGTCTGCAAATTGCACTTTTACAATAAATGACTGGGATTGTTCATCAAATTGTGGCATAATCTCACTTATTGCCGCTTGATACTTCTTATCCTTTTGCGTATTGAGCTGAATGGTTACTTGTTGTCCTACTCGCAGTTTATCTATAGAGTTTTCATCTACATTGAGCTTGGCATACAGCAGACCTTCATTGGCAATTACAGCAATAATATCACCGCGTCGTACATAATCGCCTACTTGTTTGGTTTTTTTATACACCTTGCCTGGTGCTACAATTTTCACCTGATTATAGGCTTGAATTGTCTGAGAAACTTTCACGGCATTAGACTGTTGAATGTATTGTTGCTTGCTTTGTTGTTGTACTGATTTATATTGTTGTTTTAATGCACTCAATCCGGCTTTAGATGTTTTTACGGCAAGCTGATATTTTTCCAATTCAGCTTTGGTCGCACTGTTTTC
>CAYVGM010000138.1:0-7262 GCA_964451125.1 uncultured Chitinophagales bacterium | reverse complement strand
TTGCAAAAAATTGCCATAGAAATCAGTTTTTGGGAAAATTCAATTCTCCAAAACAGAAGTTTATTGCTGAAAAATATCGGGAGATTTATAGTTGATGAAAACAGAAATCTTATTTTTACTCCACTCGATACCAAAAATTATTTAGCTGAAAGTTTTGGTTTGCAAGCTATTTCCATAGAGCCGATAAAACGATTGAAAGATGCGGTTAAACCCATCACAGAAAATGAGATAAAGAAAAGCAAATTTAGTTTTTCAATATTGAATGCAATGCTCGCAATAACAGTGCTTACGTTCATCGTATTGACAACTGTCGTAAATGTTTTGCAGTCAGGAACAGAGCAAGTGAGCTTAGCTTCCTTGTTTCCCTTTTCATCATCAGCACCAGCAATTAAACAAGAGCATGTAGCTCTTCAACCTAAAAAGAAAGAATTAACAGCTGAGCCTCCAAAATATGTAGTTGTTGATAATGTGAGTTATCCTACGGCAATTGCAAAAGAAGAAAATGAAACGACTGTAGAAATTTCAAATCAACCAACAACAACACAAATGGCATCAATAGCTGCCGTGGCAAAAAACAGTACCGGAAAAACGTATGTGGCTATTGGCGCATTTTTCTCAGAGGCATCCACGCAGGATGTTGTAAAAAAAGCAGAATCTGAGGGCTTTACCACAAAACTTTATAAAGATGCAAAGCGCTATAAGGTTTTAATTGAATTGAATAAATCTGACTTAGCACGCAAACTTCCACTTATCAAGTCGGAAGTGAATGCCAATGCCTGGGTGTATTGTTCAGATTGCATGATTCCCTGATTTCAGAAAATGATCGCATGTAATCATATCGCCAAAGCCTACGAGAGTTTGCAAGTACTCAAAGATGTATCCTTTCAAATTGAAAAAGGCGAGCTTGCTTGTATTGTAGGGCCATCAGGTGCGGGCAAAAGTACGCTCTTGCATATCATAGGCACTTTAGATAAAGCAGATGCAGGAGATGTGATTATTGACGGTCAGTCGGTGAGTGCCTTATTGAAGCAACAGGATATTGTCGCCGAATTCAGAAATCAGAAATTGGGATTTGTCTTTCAGTTTCATCATCTGTTACCCGAATTTACAGCCTTGGAAAATGTTTGTATTCCGGCTTATATAGCTAAGAAAAGTGAAGCAGAAGCTACAAAAAGAGCTAAAGAATTACTTGACTTTATGGGTCTTACCGACCGTATGCAACATAAGCCCAACCAGCTTTCTGGCGGAGAGCAACAACGCGTTTCGGTAGCCCGTGCATTGATAAATAATCCCTTGGTAGTATTGGCAGATGAGCCCACCGGCAACCTCGACAGCGAGCGCAGTGAAGAGTTGCATCAGCTTTTTTTCGATTTGAAAAAACAATACCATCAGACATTTGTTATTGTAACCCACAACAATAGCCTTACATTACAAGCCGATAAAGTATTTTCTATGAAAGACGGCGAGTTGCTGAAATAAAAAATGACCTTGGAAGGATTCGAACCCTCAACCCTCAGAGCCGAAATCTGATATTCTATCCAATTGAACTACAAGGCCATTTTCAGATGGGCAAAGGTAAAAATTATTTTGCTATCTTTCACAAGTCTGAATATATCTGTTTTTTTATACCAAAATCTAAATATGAATCCACGAAAAGTAGCTGAAACCCTGAATATCCACACCGAACTTATTATGCCCGGACATACCAACCCGATTGGCAATTTAATGGGAGGCAATTTGTTGAGCTGGATGGACGTATGCGCAGGAATTTCTGCCATCAAACACAGCGGAGGTATCTCTGTTACGGCAAGTTTGGACAATGTATCTTTCAATTTGCCAATAAAAATGGGCGATATAGTGGTGTTGAAATCTTGTGTAACACGTGCTTTTAATACATCCATGGAAGTGATTTGTGAGGTATTCATCAAAAATGTAAAAACTCTGGATGAAACTAAAAGTCACGAAGCTTTTTTTACGTTTGTCAGCCTCGATTTTGAATCCAAACCGATTCATGTACCTCCTGTAATTCCCGAAACAGAACGTGAAAATGCATTATACGAATCAGCTTTACAAAGAAGAGAGTTGCGCCTGATAAATGCCGGAAAACTCAATGCCAAAGATGCCATTTATCTTAAGCGTGAATTAATGAAAGATTGGGATGATACGGAAAATGTGATTTAAATCTTCCTGAAAAAAAATAATAAGAGTACCCGAGGCGGGACTTGAACCCGCACAGCCTTGCGGCCACAGGATTTTAAGTCCTGCGTGTCTACCATTCCACCACCCGGGCAACTTATAAATAAGTTGTAAAAAAGTAGGATACTTTTTTAAGATAAACTATGAGCGGAAGACGAGACTCGAACCCGCGACCCTCACCTTGGCAAGGTGATGCTCTACCAACTGAGCTACTTCCGCATATATTTTTAAAGAACGGACTGCAAAAATAGCATGTTTTTTCTAAAATACAATACTTCCAATGTAAATTTTATGAGAATTTGAATCAGTTTGGTTGGTTAAGTTATTTACTCTATATTTTAGAAAATGTTCTGTGCTTTATAAGCATTACATAAAAAAGAATTACAAATGTTAGATGAATAGATATACCTCAGGAGGTTTAGTTTTATGAAATGTGCAGAAATAGCAGTAAAATCAATGATATTGGGCTTTAGCGTTGCTCATTGATTTTAGCTGCGGTTGTCCCGACTTTTAAGTCGGGACAAATTTCCTTACATTTCATAAATGCTTTTGCCTACTTTTGGCATCAAAAGTAGGATAAAAAAATGTAGAAAGATAAGGTAAAGAAAGGCTGATAGTGAATTGCATGCATGCTTAGTAGTAAAAATAATATTCTGAGATATGAATTATCCTAATTTAAACAACCTATTCGCATTTGCTGTCGTATGCATAGCTATCTCCTCATAGCTCATTTCATAAACTGTACATAACATTTCTGCTACCAGTTGGGTGTATGCACTTTCATTGCGCTTGCCCCGATGTGGAACAGGAGGTAAATATGGCGCATCGGTTTCCAATACAATATTTTCCAGAGGGATGTGCTTTAATGTATCACGTAGATTGGTATTTTTATACGTAACTACTCCACCGATTCCAAGATAAAACCCAAGCTTCAATATTTCTTTAGCTTCTTCCACACTTCCTGTAAAACAATGAAACACACCTGATGGATTGCTGCTTCTGTTTTTTAGCAATTCTATCAAAATATAATTTGACTCCCGTGCGTGAACTGCTATCGGTAAATCAAATTCAAGTGCCCAGTCACATTGTTGATGAAATGCTTCTTTTTGTATTTCGAGCGTAGATTTATCCCAGTGCATATCTATGCCGATTTCGCCAACAGCAACAAATTTTTGTTTTTGCAGATATTCATATACCAGTGCAAGTTCTTTGATATATGTGTCGGGTTTTACATAACAAGGATGTAAGCCCATCATGGGCAGGATTTGTTCAGGATATTTTTCACAAACTTGCAACATGGGTGTAATTGTACTGCTGTCCACATTGGGTATCAGTAATGGTGAAACACCTGCAGCAAAGGCGCGCTGTATCATGGCATCTCTGTCTGATTGAAACTGACGTTCGTATAAATGAGTGTGTGTATCTATTAGTGGTGATAAAGCATTCATGCAGATTGCAAATTTATAATGCCTGAAAGTTAAAGGCTGAATTTTGTTCTAAAAACAAAGGTAAGCTATATTTTAAATGCGGAAAACTTTTTTCGTTATCATGCAATACAATAATATCACCCGATTGGCATTTTAGTAAATTGGATAAACATTTTTCTTTCGTCTGCCGGATATCAAAATCACCGGGCATCAGTGTCCAGAGTATAATTTGTGCAGGAGTTTGCATGTAAAAAGCTCCATAGGGAGGTCTGAAATAGTTGATGTCTTTCCCGGAAATATCTTTTAGCACAGCTTCTCCTTTTTCAAAATTATGTAAATATTCTTTTGTGTTAAACCAACTTGCTTTTAGGTGTAAATAACCGTGATTACCAATTGTATGTCCATCGTCCAGAATATTTTTTATTAAAAACGGATATTTGAGTGTATTTTCTCCTAAGCAAAAAAATGTGGCTTTTGCATTATACTTATTTAATTCAGATAAAACCCAAGGTGTTATTTCGGGATGCGGACCATCATCAAATGTCAGATATACAGAGTAGTTAGTATTAGGTTTGCACCATGTAATATTTTTTGGTGAAATCTGCTTTAAAAACTGTGGCAATCGTACAAAATACAAGGTCTGTGATTTGAGTGTTACAAGATACAAAATAACAATTTCTGAAAAATATCAATTAAAATTAAACTGACATTGCGCTAAACTGCCTTATTTCTTAGTATTTTTGAGGTTTGTTTAAAATTCAATTTATGTCTGTTCGTGTTCGTTTTGCTCCAAGTCCCACGGGAACCCTGCATGTTGGCGGTGTCCGTACGGCTTTGTATAATTATTTGTTTGCAAAAAAAAACAAGGGAACTTTTATTCTTCGTATTGAAGATACCGATCAGAACCGATTTGTACCCGGTGCGGAAGAATATATCATGCAAGCACTGGCTTGGTGTGGTATAAAGATTGATGAAGGTGTTGCAGAAGGCGGACAATTTGGTCCCTATCGTCAAAGCGACAGAAAGCAGTTGTACAAGCAGTATGCCGATGAATTGGTGAAAAACGGACATGCTTATTATGCTTTCGATACGCCCGAAGAACTGGATGTATTGCGTAAATCAAATGCAAATTTTTCATACAACGTACATAACAGGTTAAACCTCAAAAACAGTCTGGTACTTTCAGCAGAGGAAACACAGGCAAAACTGGATGCAAATCAGCCTTATGTTATTCGGATAAAAGTACCGCAAGATGAAGAAATTCGATTTAATGATATCGTGCGGGGTTTAGTAACTTTTCAATCAGAACAAATTGATGATAAAGTGATGTTTAAGAGTGACGGTATGCCCACTTATCATTTGGCAAATGTGGTAGATGATCATCTCATGCAGATTACCCATGTCATTCGTGGTGAAGAATGGTTGCCGTCAACACCTGTACATGTATTGCTCTATCGCTTCTTTGGATGGGATGAAACGATGCCGCAATTCGCACATTTACCTTTGATATTAAAACCGGACGGAAACGGAAAATTATCGAAAAGGGATGGAGAGCGTTTAGGCTTTCCGGTAGTGCCGCTCGATTTTGAAAATCCTGTGACACATGAGAAAACTTCCGGCTTCAAAGAAAAAGGATTTTTACCGGAGGCATTTGTTAATTTTCTGGCTTTGATTGGATGGAATCCCGGTACTGAGCAGGAAATTTTCAGTATGGATGAATTAATTGAATTGTTTGATATTCATAAACTTCATAAAAGTGGAGCGAGATTTGATTTTGAAAAAGCGAAATGGTTTAATGCAGAATATATAAAATTACTGCCCGATACGGAGATTGCAAAATGGCTGCAAAATCATCAGCCTGAAAAATATGCGGAAATAAATCTTGCCCATCTGACACAAGCTGTTGGATTAGTTAAAGAGCGTCTTGTGTTTTTGCAAGATGTCAATCATTTCGAGTATTTGTTTCGTAGTCCTGAAAAATATGATGCTGTACAGTCAGGAAAATTAAGTTCATTTATAACCACTTTTAATCCGGATTTATTTGAATCAGATTTGGATAAAATTGTAGATTTTAATATAGAAAATATTGAAGCAACAATTAAAAACTATGCGCAAGAAAAGCAATTGAAAACCGGAGAGCTGATGAAGTTTTTGCGACTGAGTTTGGTAGGTGAACTTTCTGGTCCTGCAATTCCCGAATTAATTTTGCTCTTTGGAAAAGCTGAAACACTAAAACGGATAAAAAACATGATGGACAAAGTCTAATTCCCAATCACTAATCACTTAAAGAAACAACATGTCAGCAAATAATTTTATAGAAGAAATAATTGAAACGGATTTAGAAGCCGGAAAATATACATCTATTTTAACGCGGTTTCCACCCGAGCCTAATGGCTATTTACATTTAGGGCATGCGGCATCCATTTGTCTGAATTTTGGAGTGGCACAAAAATACGGAGGCAAAACCAATTTGCGCTTTGATGATACCAATCCTACCACCGAAGAAACCGAATATGTAGAAAGTATCAAAAATGATGTGAAATGGTTGGGTTTTGATTGGGCGAGTGTTTTTTATGCATCTGATTATTTTGAACAATTATATCAGTTTGCCGTTCGGCTGATTCAGCAAGGAGATGCGTATGTTTGTGATTTGACAGCAGATGAGATTGCTGCACAAAAAGGCTCTTTGACAGAACCCGGAATAAATTCTCCGTATCGTGAACGCAGCACAGAAGAAAACCTTCAATTATTTGCTGATATGCGTGCAGGGAAATATAAAGAAGGCGAAAAAACATTACGCGCTAAAATTGATATGGCATCACCGAATATGCTGATGCGCGATCCGTTGCTTTATCGTATTAAATTTGCCCATCATCATCGCACGGGAGATGCTTGGTGTATTTATCCGATGTATGATTTTGCACACGGACAATCCGATTCTATTGAAAATATTACGCATTCCATTTGTACGTTAGAGTTTGTGCCGCACCGTGAATTGTATGACTGGCTTATTGCAAAGCTCGGTATTTTTCCGTCAAAACAGTATGAATTTGCCCGTATCAATTTAACTTATACGGTGATGAGCAAACGCAAATTATTGCAACTGGTAAACGAGAAATATGTAAATGGTTGGGATGACCCGCGCATGCCTACCATTTCGGGTATCAGAAGACGTGGCTATACGCCGAGTGCTATACGCGAATTTGTACAAAAAGCAGGTATTGCAAAACGAGATAAAGTCAATGATATTTCATTGTTAGAATTTTGTATCCGAGAAGAACTCAATAAAACAGCTTTGCGACGCATGGTCGTTTTTCATCCGGTAAAAGTGGTGATAGATAACATGCAAGAAGCAGACTGGGATGTGGAAATTGAAAACAACCCGGAAGATGAATCGACAGGCACACGCCAAGTGAAATTTACCAAAGAGATATTCATAGAACAGGATGATTTTATGGAAAATCCTCCTAAAAAATATTTCCGATTAAGTGTCGGGCAATATGTACGTCTAAAAGGCGTATGTATTATTCAATGTACTTCAGTGGACAAAAATGAACAAGGCGAAATAACAACCATACATTGCAATTATGTTCCCGATAGTTTTAGCGGTAAAGATACATCAGGTATCAAGCCACAAGG